>JBOGWH010000316.1:0-3232 GCA_050692975.1 Actinomycetota bacterium
GGCCACCTGGCTCGAATCTTAGACCCCGGCTCGGAAATCACCGACTTTGGCTACGACTCCTCAGGCAGGCTGACGCAAATACGAGACCCGCTGACCAACGACCTGATTGCCTCGGGCGCCATCGCCGACCCAACCGCCGACACTCACAAGACGCTGATCGCCTATGACGCAGCGGGCAAAGCCACCAAGGTGACCGCCCCGGTCCCCGACTCGACGGGGGCTGCCCGCCCCGAGCACACCTACAGCTATGTGGCATCCAACAAGACCAACGTCTCGGTGGCCGGATTGACGCCTGCCACCGGCTACGCCCGGCAGGTGACCATGGACGCGTCCAACAGGCTGATCGAAGACCGCGACTCGGCGGGCAAGCTTACTTCCCACACCTGGGACTCCCAGGACCGCCCCACCTCGAGCACCGATCCGGCGGGCCTTAAGACCACCACTGTCTACGATTCTGCCGGGCGGCCCACCGACTCCTACGGCCCGGCGGCGGCATCGGAGTTTGGAGCCGATCTTCGCTCAACCACCGCGCCGCACTCCACCACCGCCTACGACGAGGGGATCGACGGGATGGCGGCGGCATGGTGGGACAACACGTCTATCGCCGGGCCGCCAAAGGCCCATACGACTTTGTCGAATTGGACCGACTGGGGCTCGGGCTCTCCCAGTGCGCAGCTGACCGCGGACAGCTTTTCGGGCAGGCTGACCGGGGAGATAAACGCACCAACCGCCGGCAGCTACGGGTTTTCAACAGATGTCGCCACAGACGATGGCGTCAGGCTGTTCGTGGACGACAAAGCCGTGGTGGAACGCTGGGATACACATAGGGGATCGGTCTCCAAAGAGTCCCCCTTGGCCTACTGGCGCCTGGGTGAGGCATCGGGAACCACCGCCGCCGATTACACCTCGGCGCATCGCGACGCCACCTACGTAAACGGCGTCGGGCTAGGTCAAACTGGCGCAATCGAGGGTTCCGCAGACACCTCCGCGTATTTCGACGGGGTGAACGACTACGTGATTTCTCCCGCCCTGTCGCCGACCAGTCAGTCGGTATCGCTTGAGCTATGGTTCAAGCCCGAAGCTGCCGGAGTCATCGTAAGCGAGCTCGGCCAGTCCACCCCCAACACCGCCTGGCACGACGCCCAGCTGGAAATAACCCCTTCGGGCCAGGTGCTGGGCAGCGTGTGGATACTGCCGCCGGTTTCGCTCGGCACCGCCTCGTTTGGAAGCTGGCACCATGCGGTGGTGCGCTACGACCACACCACACAGATGCTCGATGGATATCTAGACGGAGTGCGCTCGGCCACCTTCTCGACCGGCGACCGCATGGCGCCGTGGGAATCGGGCTACACACTGCGCTACGCTTTTGGCGCCGCCGACTCCTCGCACCGGGGCTCGGGAGGAGCAGCGTTCAAGGGATGGATAGACGAAGCCGCCGTTTATGAAAAGCCGGTAGCCGATGATCGCATCATCGCCCACTACAAGGCCGGCAAGCTTTCCGGCCAAACCTCGCTCACGGCGGGAGCCCACCGGTTGCGCATCGACTACAAAGATCCCGGCTCAGATGCCAAACTGGCGCTTAACTGGACCCCGCCGGGGGGCTCACAGGTACAGCTGCCCATTGCCTCGGTCAAACCTCGCTACGGGCTTGAAACCTCCCAGGTAGACTCCGATGGCAAGAAGACCGCGACCGAGTACGCAAGCCCGGAGATCGGGCTGGCGACAGCCAGCGCTGTTGACCCCGCAGGGCTGAACCTAAGGTCAACCACGACCTACGAGTCCCCCGGAACCGGATATTTCAGAAGGATCGCCAGGACTTTGCCCAAAGGCGCCTCTTCCCAGGTGACCTACAGCTGGTTTGGGCCAACCGAGACCGCCGACAATCCCTGCACCACGGCCACCGAGTCGATCAACCAGGCCGGGCAGATGAAATCCACGACCGCCGCCGACCCCGACGGCGCGGGACCCGCAGATCCGATCGTCCGCCAGTACCGCTACGACCCGCAAGGCAGACCGGTGGCCGAAAGAGTCGCGACCGATGCGAATTGGACCTGCACAACGTATGACTCGAGGGGAAGGGTTGTTACCCAGAAAGATTCCTCGGGAAAGACCACCTCGATGGACTTTTCCGTGCCCGACAAAGTGACGACCTCCTACAAAGACTCCTCGGGCACCGACCGCACCACCGTGGCGAAAACGGACTGGCTGGGAAGGGCTTTGTCTTATACCGACGAGAACGCCAGCATCACTCGCAACGTCTACGATCAGGCCGCAAGGGTGACCGCCACCTACAGAAGTTTGTTCGGAGGGCCCGAGTCCCAGTTGAGCGCTACTGCCTACGACTCGGCAACTGCAAGACTTGCGTCTGTGACCGAATTTGCCTCTGGAACCGCGCGGGCCACCACATTTTCGTATGACTCCGCAGGGCGGCTGGATTCAACCACTCGACCAAACGGAGTGATCACCAAAGACACCTATCATTCTTCAAGGGGATGGCTCAGCGACATCTCCCACAAAAAGAATTCGACCGAGCTTTCTGCATGGAGCTATGCCAGAAATCCTTCGGGCGACATCTCCCAGGAAACCGGGGCCGGAAGAACCAGAGCGTTTACCTACGACAACGCCGGAAGGCTCACGAAAACCGTTCAGACGGCAACCGCGCCCGCTACCCGGAACTATTCCTACGATCAAAACACCAACCGCTGTTCCACCGCGACCACTTGTGATGCAAGTTATTCATCATACGACTCGGCCGACCGGCTTGTATCGTCTCCGTTTGCAAGCTCGTATACCTACGACTCCCATGGAAACCTGACAACAGCAGACCTTACCAAGCCGGCGACTGCGGTGACCTCCTCGATAAACGGCAACGCAGCTGCCGGTGCAACCAGCAGCCACACCGTGGCCGCCTCAGCAGCCGGGACCATTTCCGCTTCGGTCGACTGGCAGCAAGACACCGCTGCCAAAACTGACAATTCAAGTGTGGGCGCTTTGGAAGAGGGCTCTCACCCCATCTCGGTTTCGGCCAACGGAGCGATTTCTGCCACGCTTACCTGGCCCAGTGCTGTTCCCAATGCCAACCTCGACTTGTACCTGTACGACTCAACCGGAGCCGAAGTCGCCTCGTCAAAACAGCTGACCGGAAATTCCGAGTCGGTGACCTTCGATGTCACCGGTGTCGGCGCCTACCCTGATGCAAAAAGCTTCACTTTAAAGGTCAAGGCGCTTGGAC
>JBOGWH010000317.1:0-1543 GCA_050692975.1 Actinomycetota bacterium
CCCCCCTACCAGGACATCTTCGTGACCGAAATGGCCTTCCCGCAGCCGGTAAGTCGCGGCTTGCCGGTGTGGCCCCTCGCGACCGCCGCCCTCCTCGTGCTGCTCGGAGCAGCACTGGCTCTGGGGATCCGGAAGCGCTCAAGGGGGCGGGAAATACCTGAACTCGCGCCGGGGGCCGGTACGAATGTTGCGGACACGGAAGATGCAGGGCAGCTTCTCGGGAAGCGCTCGAGGGTGCGGAAAGGGCCTGAACTCGCGCCGGGGGGCGCTACGAGTATTGCTGGCGCGGACGATACAGAGCGGCTTCCCGGGGAGCCGGAGACGGCAGACCGCCATAAAGGAAACGAAATGCCTGCTGCGGCAACAGAAGAAAGGGACCTGTGAGCCTGCCGGCGCCTTCGGCGTTCTCCCCACTGCGAGGCCGCGCCGCGGCAGCGTTGATGGTGCTGCTGCTTGCCGCCTGCCGCCCGGCGGCGCCCTTGCCCGCTGCGCCGAACGTCCTGGATGTGACGATGGCCGAGTACCGATTCCAGCATGCGCCGACAGTTTCCGGGGGCCGGGTGGTCTTCCGGGTGCGCAATACGGGAAAACTGCCGCACCAGCTCGTGCTGATCCAAACTCCCAAGCAGACGCCCGGCGGGAGGACGTCGAAGCCCGGCGGCGTCCAGGCCGCCGTGCCCCTTGCGATCACGCCGGACCAGGGCCCCGGCGACGCCATCTCCTTCGCGCAGGACCTCGGACCGGGCGAGTATCGCCTGATGTGCCTGCTGACCGACCCCGGCGGCAAGCAGCATCTGCGTGAGGGAATGCGATCCGACCTGCGGGTACAGTAGGTCGCCGTGAAGCTGAGTCCTGCCCCCGTCTTGATTGCGATGCTGCTTTGGGCGTCCGCCGCTGCGCCCCCGGCGCAGGCCAAATCCGGTCCGAGCCCCAAATACTCCGCCACCGGCGCCGATGCGGTGACCGCGGACAACAAGAGATTGGCTTCCTGCTCGCCCGGCGGGCCCTGCCAGGCTGCGGACCCCAATCCGGCCGACCCGGCGGCCGCCGTCGACAGCTACACCCAGGATTTGTACGAGCGCCCGCTGACGGCGGGGTCCCGGAGCGTTGCGCCTGCTTTGGACATCGTCTCGGGCCGGGTCGGCTCAGACGACGCCTACCTGTATTTTCGGATCGACCTGTTTGGGATTGAGGAAGCCGGCCTGCCGTACACCTACGGATTCGAGCTGGACTACGACGACGACCCCGCGGGAGACCTTCTGGCGATCATCGCCGGGCCTTTGCTCAAGCCCAAGTTTGCTGCGGCTGCGGTGAGCGCGTTCTGGAACGAAAACAGCAACATCACCGGGCCCAACCCCGGTTTCCCAGACGGCCCCGGGGCGACTCCCGACGGCTATGAACGGCCCGTTTTCCAGGCGGGCAAGAACCTGGCTCCGGATTCTCCCGGCGGCGGGGATGCCCTCGTCGCGAGAATCTCTCCCCGCTCGCCCGCTTCGATTGAGCTTGCCGTGCGCCGGGAGTTCTTGAAGCCGATGAACCAGGA
>JBOGWH010000318.1:0-2179 GCA_050692975.1 Actinomycetota bacterium
GACCTGTTGAGCCGTTCCAAGGGGGTCCGGTTGGTGACCGTCGAGGCCGAGACCGAATCGGATGCCCTGCGCTGGTTAAGGCGCCACGGTGAGCGGCCCTATTCTTTCGTGGATGCCACCAGCTTCATGGTCATGAAGTCAATGCGAATCCGCCAAGCCCTGGCATTCGACGAGGACTTCAATGGCCGGCTTCCAGCAACTGCTCGGATAGCTCCCCAACGACGCCGCCTTGGGTTTTCCGAGCCTCGAAAAGTGCCTGGTATGGCCTCGAAAAGTGCCTGATACGGCCCCGAAAAGTGCCTGATACGGCCCCGAAAAGTGCTATGTCAGATACATGAAAAGTGCTACGTTGTGTGAGTAATTCACCCGTGATCTCGACCGCTACGAAGTATTCTTTTATTCGTGGAGGGTCTTAGAGGCGCCGACGATGAACGGCTGGAATGGCAGGCCGAATTTGAGGCCGCTGCACGACGGCCGCTTGAAACTCGGATGCGATATGCGTTCATAAAAACTTATAAGCCCGTCCTGGACGATGCTTCCTTCAGATCTTTCGACACGATGGCCGAATACCGGGCCTGGTGCGAGGACAACCTGCCAAGTTGGCTCGGCTATGGCCGGGAGGTTTGACTATCCTCAGGCGCGAGAGATCGCTGCTTGCTTTGCCCGCGAAGGGGTCCGCTACCTGTTCATTGGCAAATCCGGTGCCATCCTCCTGGGTTTTCCGGACACCACGCAGGATGCAGATTTGTTCCTCGACAAGACTAAGGAAAATTCCGCTGCGGCGGTGCGCGCCCTTGTCGGACTCGGCTTTGAACTGACCGAAAAACAAATTGCCGAGGTTCAGGCCGGCAAAGATTTTGTTCAGCTAAAAAATGGTCCCTTCGATCTCGACCTTATCTTTGCCCCTGACGGGATCGAGAATTTTTCCGAGGCCTGGAATCGCCGGGTAGAGGTGGAAGGTTTCCCCGTTTGTCATCCCGACGACATCATCGCCAGCAAACAATCCGCCGGGCGGGCACGCGACCGTGAAAGTCTTCCTCGTCTTCGGGCCTTCCGAGATTACTGGATGAAGCGCTCTTAAAGGCCGACGCGATTACGCACCGCCTGGCCGGTGAGGTGGTTTGGGTAAGAGAGCACGGAGAGCAGCCCGTGATCGTTCAGCATCCCTCGGTGTTCGACGAGATCATGCCCAAAACACTGGCCACCGCGACGGTGGACCCTATTCGGTCCTGTGGCGGCGGGAGCGTCCACGCCCCAGGGCCACGAAGGTCAACGTGGCTGCGCTGGCCAGGCCGGCGGCAATAAGTGCATATCCGGCGGCGCCTCCGGCGCCGGTCTCACGTCCGGCAGCGCCCACAAGGTCATCGCCGGCCGGGGAGGAGGCTTGGTTGAACCCACCCCACAGGTCGGATGCAGCATTGGCTCCCCGCGAGCCGCCGGCGGCGCTGGTTACTTCAAGGGCGGCACGGGCCACTTCCTGGCCGTCCGAGCCCGCCACCACCACGTAGTAGACCCCGGGAGCAGCGTCGGGCACGGTGAACTCCAGGGCCAGTTCCCGGCCCTCGGCCAGGGTTGTTCTGGCAAGCTCGGGGCCGTCAAGGGCGTTCCAGCGGACGACCACCGCTCCGGGGTTGAAAGGCCTGCCGGCCACCTGGGTGACCGCGGTCCGGCGATTGGGAGGCACGACCGTAGGAATGATCTGCACCTGGGACTGGCCGGTACAGGCCCATGCAATGGCCGAAGCGGCCCCCAGGACCATTATCAAAGCAGTTGCTGCGGCGAAAACCGATCGTGCCTTCATTTCGACTCTCCTAGTCTGTCATCGCTGACGTATCTACACTTGCAATTGCACCACGGAGCCCAATGCCTGGCAATACGTTCTTTTCGGGGTAGCTTTCCGGCCGCCGAAACGTCCCTCCCGGAGAAGAAACTCGATGCCGCCGCGGGACGTGGAATGCCCCCCTAAAGGCCCCCTCAATTCGTAGCCGAAGGGGCAATGTGATGTCGACCTTGAGGGTCAGAAGTACCCTTCAATGGACGTATTGACCTGCCCCCCTCAAGGTGGTGCAATCCACGAAGGCATGAAGAAGAATTTGATCTCAAGCCTGGAGAGCCGTCAGAGTATCGGGAACTGGCGTCTCCAATTGGGCAACAAGCCAAGCGTCGTAGTACTTGGTTT
>JBOGWH010000319.1:0-10602 GCA_050692975.1 Actinomycetota bacterium
CTCGTACGTCGAGCCGGTCCAGGGCGCCGCGACGGGGATCGGGGGCGTGGTGCGGGACGTTATATCGATGGGGGCCCGCCCGATAGCTCTGCTGGACCCGCTTCGCTTCGGGCCCCTCCCCGCGCCGGGCGAAAAATCGGACGCGACCGGGGAGTACAACCGGTTTCTGGTCAAAGGGGTGGTGTCGGGGATCTCTGCCTACGGAAACTGCATCGGGGTGCCGACAGTGGGAGGCGAAATCGTCTTCGACGAAAGCTACTCGGGCAACCCTTTGGTCAATGTGATGTGCATCGGGGCCGCTCCGGTTGAAAAGCTGAAACGGGCCCGGGCCGAGGGTCCCGGAAATGCAGTTCTGCTTCTCGGCTCCAGCACCGGGCGCGACGGCATCGGGGGCGTTTCCGTGCTGGCGTCGGCCACCTTCGATGAGGGATCGGAAGATCTGCGGCCCAGCGTCCAGGTCGGCGATCCCCTGACCGAGAAGCTGCTGATCGAAGCCTGCCTTTCGCTGATCGATAAAGGTCTGGTCGTCGGCATCCAGGACCTGGGCGGGGCGGGCCTGTGCTGTGCGACGTCCGAGTCGGCGGCCAACGCCGGCAACGGCATGCGGATAGATCTCGATGCGGTAAGCCGCCGCGAACCTGGGATGCAGCCCTTCGAGATCCTGACCTCTGAATCGCAGGAACGGATGCTCGTGGTGGTTCGACCGGTGGACGTGGGGGCCGCGCTGGCCGTTTGCGACCGGGCGGGGCTGCAGGCGAGCCGGATAGGAGAGGTGACCGACACGGGGCGTCTGGAGGTCTACGAGAGCGGCCGGCTTGCGGCCGACGTCCCGGCCGCCTCTCTCGGTCAGGGGCCGCTCTACGACCGCCCGGTGAAACCGCCGGAATCCGCCGGGCGGCAAGGGCCGGTCAGCGTTGATGCGCCCGAGGACCTGGGCCGGGCATTTCTGGATCTGATCTCAGCGCCCAACATCGCACTCAAGCACTGGGCGTGGGAACAGTACGACCACCAGGTAATGCTGGGAACCGTGATGCTGCCCGGGCACGACGCTGCGGTCATCCGTCTGCCCGGCAGCCGCTCTCGGATCGCCGTCACCACCGACGGCCACGGGCGCTGGTGCTTTCTGGATCCCTATCGGGGGACCCTGCACACGGTTGCAGAGGCCGCCCGCAACCTCAGCTGCGCCGGGGCCGAGCCCGCTGCGGTCACCAACTGCCTGAACTTCGGAAATCCCGAAGTACCCGAGATCATGTGGCAGTTCACCGAATCGATCCGGGGTCTTGCCGAGGGATGCGACGCATTCGGTGCTCCGGTGGTGTCGGGGAATGTCAGCTTCTACAACCAAACCGGTGACCAGGCCATCCATCCAACGCCGGTCATCGGGATGGTGGGAATCGTTCCCGAAGGCGTCAAACCTCCCGGCGCCGGCTTCAAGCGGCCCGATGAGGTCATCTGCCTGCTGGGAAAAACCCGCGACGAGCTCGGCGGCGGCGAATACCTGGCATCGGTTCTGGGTCGCACGGAAGGCCTGCTGCCGGCCCTCGACATCGACCAAGAAAAGGCCGTCCAGAGGGTCGTCACGCAGGCAATCGCGCGAGAACTTCTCTCAAGCGCTCACGACTGCTCCTCGGGAGGGGTCGCTGCGGCCCTTGCAGAAAGCTGCGGCATCGGAGGAATCGGCGCTCGCGTCGCCCCGGAGCCGGGCATTGCCGCCCATCTGTGGCTCTTCTCGGAATCCGCGTCCCGGATCCTGGTCAGCCTTGCAGCCGACAGGCTTCCGGATCTTCAGCGGCTGTCCCGGGAAAACGCAACTCCGATGGTCCCGCTGGGGCGCACGGTTACCGGCGTACTCGAGGTCGAGGGGAGCTTTTCCCACCCTCTTGAAAAAGTCCGGTCTGCGTGGGCGAATGGGCTTTCGCTGCGGCTCGAGAATCGATAGATTCGGTACCCGACTGGACCGCGGAGACGAGGGGGTATCCTTGAAGCAGCTAATGGACCCGGCCGACAAGCCTAAGGAAGCGTGCGGAGTGGTGGGGGTGTACGCCCCCGGCCAGCACCTATCCAAACTCACCTATTTTGCTCTCCTGGCGCTTCAGCACCGGGGCCAGGAATCCGCCGGCATCGGAGTCTCCGAGGGCGGGGCCATGGTCGTCTACAAAGAGATGGGGCTGGTCGCCCAGGTCTTCGACGAATACACCCTCAACTCTCTGACGGGTAATCTCGCCATCGGCCACGTCAGGTACTCGACGACCGGCTCAAGCCGCTGGGATAACGCCCAGCCCATATACCGCGAGAACGGCGGGCGCAGCGTCGCTCTCGGTCACAACGGAAACCTCGTCAACACCCTTGAATTGTGCGGGGAGATGAAGGACCCCGGACGAGCGAAGGGGTGCTCAACGGACTCCGATGTGATCGCCGAGATGATCGTGGCCAGTAAAGCCGGGACGACCGAGGAAGCCATTCTCGAGGTCCTGCCTCAACTCAAAGGCGCCTTCACACTCGTGTTCATGGACCCCACCACGATTTACGGAGCGCGCGACCCGTGGGGCCTGCGCCCTCTCGCACTCGGCAGGTTGCCCGATGGCTACGTCCTGGCTTCGGAGAGTTGCGCCCTCGATTCCATCGGCGCCACCCTCATCCGGGAGGTCGAGCCCGGCGAAATGGTCGCCATCGACGAAAACGGTGTCAGATCAACGCGATATGCCGAGGCGACCCCGAAGCTCTGCATCTTTGAATACGTCTACTTCTCCCGCCCGGACTCGATTCTTTACGGAAAGAGCGTCCAGAAGGCCCGTTACCAGATGGGCATGCGGCTGGCGGAAGAAGCCCCGGTTTCCGCAGATCTGGTCATGCCGGTGCCCGACAGCGGGCGCGGGGCGGCGGCGGGATACTCTCAGACATCCGGGGTCCCCTTGGTCGACGGCTTCGTAAAAAATGCCTACGTCGGCCGCACCTTCATTCAGCCAACTCAGTCGATCCGCAATCAGGGCATCGGCGCAAAGCTCAACCCGGTCGCCCACGTCATCGAGGGCAAGAGGGTAATCGTCGTGGACGATTCGATAGTCCGAGGCAACACCACCCGGCAGATCGTTCGCATGCTGCGCAATGCCGGCGCAAAGGAGGTGCATCTGCGGATCTCGTCGCCGCCGATTAAGTGGCCGTGTTTTTACGGTATCGATACGGCCAACCGGGACGAGCTGATCGCCTCTTCCCGGTCTCCTGAGGAAATCGGCGCTTTCGTGGAAGCCGACTCGCTGGGCTACCTCTCGATCGAAGGAATGGTGGCCGCCACCGAGGTTGAAGAAGAGAAGTTCTGCACGGCCTGCTTCTCGTCCAATTATCCGATTGCAGTTCCCGAGGAACTGAAGCTCACCAAGAACATGCTCGAAGACGCCAGGGTCGCAGCCGAGCCCGGCGCCCCGATTTGAAGCGAAGAGACCCCTCGAAGCACACCACTTACGCCGGTGCCGGAGTAGACATCAATGCTGCGAACCGGGCGGTTGACCTTTTTCGAAAACAGGTCGAGTCGACCTTCCGCCCCGAGGTAGTCGGCGGGCTCGGCGGTTTCGGTGGGGCCTTTGCTTTTGATTCTGCCCGGTACCGCGATCCGCTGCTCGTCTCGGGGACCGACGGGGTCGGTACCAAGGTCATGATCGCTCAAATGGCCGGAATCCACGACACCATCGGCATCGACCTGGTGGCCATGTCGGTCAACGACGTAGCTTCTCACGGAGCCGAGCCGCTGTTCTTCCTCGATTACATCGTGACCGAGAAAGTCCTGCCCGAAGTCATCGAAGAGATCGTGTAAGGCGTTGCGAACGGCTGCAGGCAGGCCGGCTGTGCTCTGCTCGGGGGGGAGATAGCGGAGCATCCCGGCCATTTCCCAGACGGAGGTTACGACCTGGCGGGCTTTTGCGTCGGCGCCGTCGATAGGGACTCGCTGGTCACCGGCGATGCGATATCCCCCGGAGACGTGATCATCGGACTCGGGTCTTCCGGGCTTCACGCGAACGGATTTTCTCTTGTGCGGGAGGTCCTGCTGAGACAGAAAGGGCTGCAACTTCAGGACCGCCCGCTCGAGCTCGATACTTCCCTTGGGGAAGAGCTCCTAAAGCCGACCCTGATCTATTCTCCCGTTGTGGCCTCCCTCGTCGAGCAGGGCCTCGTCAACGGGATAGCCCACATTACCGGGGGTGGCCTTTACGAGAACGTTGTCCGCGTCCTTCCCGACAAACGGCGGGCGGTAATCGACCGGTCCACCTGGACTCCTCCCGGAATTTTCGAGGTTATCGCCAACCTCGGCCATGTGGAGGATAAGGAGATGTTCTCAACTTTCAACATGGGCATCGGCATGGCGGTCATCGTGGGGGCCGAAAAGGCCAACCATGCCCTCGATACCATCAGAAGCAGCGGCTACGCCGCCTTTGAAATCGGTGAGATCGTTAAGGGGTCGGGCAGGGACGTAGAAATCGCCTGAGGCATCCCCCTTTAGGCGGATTTTGCGGCCCTTGCAGGCGAAACCCGGTAATTCCAAAACTGTGTCGGCGGGGGTTTTGCCCACCGGCCCCGTTCTTGTTGATGCAAGGCGCAACTTAAAGCCTACCCGCCAGGAGAGGTGCAGAACATGTCGAAAATGAAGCTGGCAGCATCAATCAGCGCAGGTCTTTTGGCCGCCGGGGGCGCGGCGGGAGCCACGGTCTTCATGACCCAGAAAGAGCCCGCGCCCGTGGCGCGCATCGCGGCGCCTTCCGGCCACTCGGCGGGTACGCCGGTCTTCGGCCTGGTCCTTACCCCCGTCCCTCAACAGATTGCTCCACCGGTGTTGAACCCTGCACCCGCGAGCACCGGTAGTGCCGTGACTTCCTCTGCCAGGCCTTCGGCCAAAGCGGCTGCCGGACGGACGCCCCCTCCCGGGGCTTTTTCTGTGCCGACTCCCGGGCCCCAAACGTCGAAGTATCCAAGGTCCGCCCGGCCCACCTGGGAGGAATTGAAGGGCCATCTGCCGCCCCCGACGACCGCCACCGCACCGGCCCCCGCCTCTTCGCCGGCGGCATATGAGGATCCGGCCGCATACGAGGACACCGGAGTTGATGAGGGCTCAGACGAAGGCTTAGATGCGCCAGACCCAGATCCGGCGGCAGACTCCGACCCCGAGGGACAGCCCTAGAAGCAGCCAAGGTTACGGGGGCGGGACCACCCGACAACCCCTCAGCCCAAGGAATTCTCCGAATTACGTCACGGCGTCCGTATGCCCGTGAGCGCGTTGCTTTGGCCTAACGACCACCTAGGAAGTTTCCCCGAAATACATCTCGGCGTCCGAGTCGGGATAGACCGCGGTAATTTGAGCCTCAGACCTGGCTGAACAAGCAGACGGCATGGCCCGGAGAGCTCGTGGCGGGCCGCGGTAACATAGGGGAACTGCGGGCGTGGAGCAGCACGGTTAGCTCGTCACCCTGTCAAGGTGAAGGTCGCGGGATCGAAGCCCGTCGCCCGCGCAAATCCCAAAATGCGGCGTTGTAACGCCGCGCCCATGATTTAACCTGCTCCTATGGATTACCAGGGGGCCCTCTGGCCGAGGTTGCGCTGGCCGCTGGCGGGCTGGGCCCTGCTCCTGATCCTGGGGCTTACCGGATTCACCGTCCTCGGATTCCTGCCACTGGATGCCCTTTACATGACCGTTCTGGCCGTTACCACTGTCGGCTTCAGCTCCTCGGTAGCATTGTCTCAGGCAGGCAAATTGCTTACGGTGGGGGTCGCTATTTCCGGGGTGGTCCTGACGGTTACCACAGTGGCGGTCATTACGAGCTCGATAACCGAAGGACGCCTCAGAACCTCTTCCAGGAGAAGAAAGATGGAAAAAAGAATCGAGCAATTGAGCGGCCACTACATCATCTGTGCCTACGGGAGAGTGGGTCGTGCGGTGGCCCGGCAATTCAAGGCCGAGGGCGTCGAATTCGTAGTCATCGATGCCGACGAAGACATGGAGACCCGCATGCAGTCCGACGAAGTGAATTACATAGTGGCCGACTCGACGTCGGAGGAAGTGCTTCGCAAAGCGGGGATTGCCGGGGCGGCGGGCCTCGTCAGCGCCGTCGATTCCGACGTCGACAATGTGTACATAACCCTGACGGCCCGGGCGCTTAACCCGGATCTCTTTATAGTCGCCCGCGCCGGAGAACCCGAGACTCCCGACAGGCTCCATCGCGCCGGAGCAAACCGGGTGATCTCTCCCTATGTGACGAGTGGGCGACATATGGCACTTACCACCCTGCGGCCCCGAGTCGTGGACTATCTGGAGATCGCCGCCGGCGGCACCAACATCCGGGTTGAGGAGCTTCGAATCGAGCCTAAGTCTTCCCTTATCGGCCGGCAGCTGGGTGATATCTGCGGGGGGACCGTACCCCTTTTTTTGCGCCGACAGTCCGGCAAGAGCCTCGTGAAGCCTTCCCCCGGAGAAGTCATTGAGGCGGGAGACGTTCTGTTGATCCTGGGGGAGCCGGCCGAGCTTCGTCCGATCGAGGGGGCCTAGAGCGGGTATCCCGTCGTGGTCGCCGGACGGAGACCGGCACGGCCGATCCACAAAGCGGGGGTAATATCGATAAGGCCTTCGGGCCGCTTCTTGGGGCCAGATAGCTCAGTTGGCAGAGCACGCGGCTGAAAACCGCGGTGTCGGCAGTTCGATTCTGCCTCTGGCCACGACAAGATTTTCTCTGTTCACGTCCGGACCCTTCGCGTACTTGGAAATCAGGCTGATGACCCTGGACGATTTTGTACGGGGCGACGGGGCTGCGCATCACTTCAGCGAGGCGGACGCGGCCCCTTCGGGCTACGCCGACTGCTTGTTCAGCCAGGTTTGCTGGGCGATTACCTTCAGCGATGCGGCTGCGGGCACTGCCAGAAGAACACCGATCGGGCCCAGAAGCGTGCCGCCCACCAGGACCGCAATGATCACCGCCGCGGCGGACACGTCCACCGACCGCTTCATCACCCTGGGAGCGATTACGTAGTTCTCGACCTGCTGATAGATCAAAAAGAAGATCGTGGCCACCACGCCGGGCACGGCGCCCGTGAAAAACGCCACCGTGATGCACACCACTGCCCCGAGCATCGCCCCCACCATCGGGATCATGTCCGCGATCGCCACCCACATGGCCAGGGCCGCCGGATAGGGGACCCCGAGTACAGCAAGCACGACGAACGAAATGACCCCTGCGATAAAGGCGATCAGCAGGACCCCTTCCATCCAGCCGCCGACTTTTGCAAAGACAAGGTCGGAAACCTCAGCGGTCTTCTTCTGCTTGCCGGGAGGCAGGAGTTTTATGCCGCCCTTCTTGATTTCAGGAGCATTGAGCAGGAAGTAGATCGTCAATACCATCACGACGAGGAAATCGGCCACCAGACCGAAGACGGTGCCCACAAAGCTGGGCACCCTGGCCACGGCCTGGGAAACCTTGCCGGCAGCGTCCTGAAGGCGTTCGGTGAGGTCGAACTGCCGTTCCAGGCGGCCGAGAAGAGTGGAGTCGTCACGCAGGTCCTCACCCAGCTCGGGAAGATTGTCGATCAGCCGATCGGTCTGAGCGACGATCGGGGGGCCGATAGCTGCAAAGAACAGGGTTAAGAAGGCGAGGATCAGTACGACCACGCCTGCAACGGCCAGACCGCGGGATTTCACAAAGCGCTGGAAGAAAGTGACGGCGGGCTCCATGGCCAGCGCCAGGAAGGCGGCAACTCCGATCAGCAGGAGAACCTCGCGGACCAGCCAGAGCACCCAGAGAACCATCAGGGTCCCGGCAACGGTGAGGGTGATCCGTATTACGTCCCGGCTTGCCATTGAAGTGATTGTTGCACCTGTGTTCGGCAAAGTTCAGTTTTCACCCAGATACGCCTTACGAACTTGCTCGTTTCGCGAAAGAGCCTCGGCGGATTCGGTTAAGAGGATCCGGCCGGTTTCGACCACATAGCCGCGGGAGGCAACCCCGAGGGCCATGTGCGCATTTTGCTCGACCAGAAGCACCGTTGTGCCACTTCGGTTTATCTCCTGGATCGTCTCGAAGATCCTCTCCACCACTATGGGGGCCAGCCCCATCGACGGCTCGTCCATCATCAACAGATCGGGACGGCTCATGAGACCCCGTCCAATGGCCAGCATTTGCTGCTCCCCTCCCGAGAGCGTGCCCCCGGCCTGACCCAACCGCTGCTTCAGGACCGGAAAAAGATCCAGAACCCGTTGAAGATCGGCGGCCAAACCCTCGGAGTCCGACCGCAGATACGCCCCCATCTGCAGGTTCTCCTTGACGGTCATTCGCGAAAATATCTTTCGGCCCTCGGGGACCTGGGTGATACCCCTGGACACCACCTCGTGCGCTTGCAGATCACGCAGATCTTCCCCCCGGAAACTGATCGTGCCGCCCGCGAGCGGCAACAGTCCCGAGACCGCCTTTAGAGTGGTGGTCTTTCCGGCGCCGTTGCCCCCGATGAGAGTCACGATCTCGCCTTCATCGACATGAAAGGACACCCCCGCGACGGCTTCGATCGCCCCGTAACGCACTTTGATGTCGGCCACCTCGAGAAGCGCCATCGCTGATGATCCAGCTAGCGGGGCCCGGCGGCGCCGGTCCCCAGGTAGGCCTCGATTACTTTCGGGTCGCGCCTGACCTCCTCGGGGCTACCCTCGGCGATCTTCTGTCCGAAGTCCAGCACCGTTATTCGCCGGCTGATACCCATCACGACCTTCATGTCGTGCTCGATCAACAGCACGGTCGTTCCCGCATCCCGGATGCCGGCCACTAGTTCCATCAATCTGGCTTTTTCGGCCGGGTTCATTCCGGCGGTCGGTTCGTCGAGCAGAAGCAACTTGGGCCTGGTTCCAAGAGCCCTTGCAATCTCCAGGCGCCGCTGGTCCCCGTAGGAAAGGTTGCGGGCCTCCTGGTTGGCAAGTTTGCCTATGCCGGTTTGCTCCAGCAGAGCCACGGCCTCGGAGTGGACCTTCTGCTCGCCTCGTCTAACGCTACGTCCCCCCGCGACGGCGGCAAGCACCCCCGTGGGATTGTGAACGTCGAGTCCGACCATCACGTTTTCAGCCGCCGTCATGAGTCCGAAAAGGCGGATGTTCTGGAAGGTGCGGGCAATTCCCGCTTTTACGATCTGATGGGGCTTCTTTCCGGCAAGGGACCGGCCGTCTAGAACTATCGAACCCTCGGAAGGTTTAAAAACACCCGTCATCAAGTTGAACACGGTGGTTTTCCCGGCCCCGTTCGGGCCGATCAGCGCGCGTATCTCCCCCGGTTCGATACTGAAGTCCAGGTTGGAGACCGCAGTCAGGCCGCCGAAGCGGTGGGTAAGCCCGCGGACATCAAGCAGAGCCACCCGGCCCTCCTTCCGCAGCCTGGACCTCGTAAACGGTGCCTTCCCTCACTTCGCCTTTCAGTTCGATGGCCCTGCGACGGCTGGGAATCAGCCCCTGAGGGCGAAAGATCATGAAGACGACGAGCACGGCCCCGAAAACCAGGAACCGGTATTCCTGGAACTGCGGAACCGCGCTTCGGACAACCTCGGGAACCACGACAATGATTGCCGCCCCGGCAATCGAGCCGGCAATGCTTCCCATCCCGCCGATCACCACCATCGACAGGATGAAAAACGAAACCAGGATGGTGAAGATTTCCGGGCTGACGAAGGTCACCCGGCTGGCCTGTACCACCCCGGCGACTCCCGCGGTCGACGCACCAATGGCAAAAGCCCAGAGCTTCATCCTTACCGTCGGCACTCCCATTGAGGCGGCCGCCACTTCGTCCTCTCTTATGGCGGCCCAGGCGCGGCCGATGCGGGAATGATTAAGACGGACGATGACTGCAACCATGATTGCTGTCAGCAGCAACAGCAGGTAGTAGTAGCCGCGAGGATCCAGCCCGAAATTGTACTCAACCGGGCCGAGGTCGATCCCCGGGTGCGGCATCGGCGTGATCCCTCTCGGACCCACGGTCACAGACTCCATGTTCCTTGCAACGATCCGGACGATTTCGCCGAAGCCCAGCGTCACAATCGCCAGGTAGTCCCCTCTCAAACGCAGGGTAGGCGCGCCGAGCAATACCCCCGTTACCATGGCGGCGATCAGCCCGAGGGGAATCAGCAGCCACATCCAGGTCTCCCAAACCGGCGGAGGGGGAAGATTGACTCCGCCTTCGAGGAAAAGGGCCTTGGCGTAGTCGCCGGTCGTGATGATTCCGAAGACGTAGTTGCCGATGGCGTAAAAAGCCACGTAGCCCAGGTCGAGAAGACCGGCAAAGCCGACAACCACGTTGAGGCCAAGGGCTAGAAGAGCGAAAAGAAGCATGTCGATGAGAATTGACTGCCAGAACTTCGACAGGGGCAGCGGCAACAACAGCACGGCCAGTGCCAGGACGCCGGCTACCGCCAAACGCCGGGGCGGCCCGGCCTCGTTCCAAAGCTTCGTCAACCTCGCAATCACGCCCGCACCTGCTCACCGAAAATTCCTGAGGGACGAAACATGAGGACGGCGACGAGAATCAGAAATGCGATGACGTCCTGCCACTCGCTGCCGATGCACGTCACACCGAGATTCTCGGTGACCCCCAGCAACAG
>JBOGWH010000320.1:0-1688 GCA_050692975.1 Actinomycetota bacterium
TCTCCGGCCCCGCGGGTGCCGTGGATGGCGCCGGGCGATTTTATGCCCGTCACCTTGTTGCGGAAGCAGGCAGAAGACTCGACCGGCTGGCAACGAGCCTGAGAGACCGTTCGGTCAACCACGTCCCACGAGCGGTCGGGACGGCCATGGAAGGAAGCCTTTTTGTGGAGGAAGCGGTTGAAGGGCTGGGGCTTCCGGGTGCCATAGCCGCCGGCCTTGCCGATCCGCAAGCCCTGGCCTCGGCGCTGCGCCGGTTCCACGAATCGGGTGTCAAAGAGGGGGAGGTAAGGACTCCTGAGAGCAGACTGGCCGAGTCTCTGGTCGTCCTCGACCAACTTGGACGAGTTGAAGAATTCAGCCCGCTATGCCGGGAGCTGGCCGAGCGCCTGGACCATGCCCTCCCGGACATCGGGCAAGGCTGCCTCTTGCACGGGGATCTGCACCCGAACCAGGTCCTGATCAGCCGCGAGGGCCCGTTCCTGATAGATCTCGAGGACGTCGCGGTTGGGGATCCTTTTGACGACATAGGTCATCTTGCGGCCCATTTGATCTTCATGGCATCCTGGCAGGAGCCGGGATACCGCAAACAGTTGATGGACTTCGTAGGCGCGTTCGTGAGAGCTTACGGATCCTACGGGCGGCCTCCCCGCGACATGGCTTTCTACACGGCGCGAAGCTTCATCCAGAGGGGTTCGTCGGCGTTCCGCCGCCAAAAAGGGCAATGGCAGGCGAGATGCTCGAAGAACCTCGAGTATGCGGCCGCCGTGCTCAAAGGCCCTCCGGCTTGAAGTGCCTTAAAGGTCGAGGTGCACTCTGACGGCGTGGTCGAGCTTGTCCATCGTGGCACGCGGCAAGCCTCCGACCCGATCGCCGATTCTCTCGACGGAGACCGAGCGGATCTGCTCGGCTTGGGCCTTCGAGTCAGTCTTTAATCCACACTCCTTCGCCCCAAGCAGAACTTGAAACGAATAGATCCGCTTGACATTGGATGTCACCGGGACGATGGTCACCACACCCCTCCCCAACCTGCTCGCTACCTCGTTCGCTCCGTCGTTGCTGACCACAACTCCGGGCCTTCGTTTGGCCGACTCCGAGCCCAAAGCCGGATCCAGGTTCACCCAGCGAACCTCGCCGCGGAGAATCAGACGCCCAACCCGTCGGCCGCGGTGGGGGACCAATCTCGCTCGGTCACCTCGGCCCACTCCTCCCACGCGTCGGCGTAGTCTTTTGAGAGTTCCAAGACCCGCAGAGATCGAATGGCTTGAGTCACGGCTGCGGATCTGGATGCGATGCCCCCGGATCTTGCGTAGGCGTCGAGAAATTCCACGTCTTGCTCAGAAAGGCTCACGCTAATCTTCATACCAGAAATCCTACCATAGGTAGTAACAGTTTCCTACCCAGCTCTCATCCCGTGCCCCCCAACGGGAACCGGACGAAACCCGTGTAAGGGATCACACGTTTCATTGAGCGCGAATTATCAGCTGTAACTTTCGATACGCCAAAGCCAGATTCCTATTATCGGAGGCGTGTTTGACCTCGAAATGCTCCTGGATTCAAGAGGCGAGCCTGTGCTCTGATGGCGTCTCGCCGAAAGTTACTCTGATGCTCATACCTCCAATGCGGGAAGTGTTTGTTCCAGTCTCTCAACAGAAGCGCCCACGACGATTCATCAGCCCCGGAGATAAACG
>JBOGWH010000321.1:0-3287 GCA_050692975.1 Actinomycetota bacterium
ACCCGGAGAAGCAAGGGAGCCATTCTGGAGGCTATTGCCGACGAGGCACTCCGGTCCCGGCGCTTTCCCGGAATCGCCTTCAAGGGTTCAGATGTTGACCGCCGAGCCTGGTTAATAGGTACGGGCCTCGACGTTTGGGAAGTCATCCAGGCGTTGCAAGATTTTTCTTCTGAGCAAGCCATGGCTTCCCAGACCGACCTTACGGAGCCACAGATCTCCGTTTGCGTCGCCTACCACAAGGAGTTTCCGGAGGAAATCGATCGGGCAATCGCGGAAAATCGCCTTCCATTACACGAGCTTCGCCGGAGGTACCCGCATGTTCCGGTCGTCTGACTAAGCCGGCCGCGCCAAGGCCTTCCCTGCGCCTACTTCTGGATGCGCAGGTTTCATCCAAACGCATAGGACGGGCGTTGACCCGATTAGGTCACGACGTCAGGGCCGCTTCGGAAGAGGGAGCCCTGGACGGGTGGGACGATTACCGCCTCTTGGAACTGGCTTGTGTGGAGAACCGGATCATGGTCACCTTCAACGTAAGGGATTTCCCCCGTATTGTCGGTGAATGGGCCCAGGCCGGCCGGTCGTTCACCGGCTGTGCTGTGATAGTGGGCATAGGCACCAACGAGTTCGGCCTGGTGGTTAAAAGAGTCCAAGCCGCCCTTCAATCCCGGCCGGCCCAAGAAAGTTGGAAGGACCTGCTCGTATTTGTCTCGAGAGGAATCCGACCTTGAAATCCGAGGCCCCTCACCCACCCCGGGTGAAAAGCTTGCCACCTGATAGGCGCGACCTTGGTCGGCATAATCGTTGGGGTCTGGCAGTAGCATCAGCTCCTCGGGGGTGGCCTTCTCCCGAGCCCCTCGCCGCAAATGGATAATCGTCAATTGCAGATGAAGCAGGATCCCCAGCCGAACGCCCGGAAAAATCGTGGCGCCCGCAAGCTCGCTCTCGACGTCCTATTCGAACACGAGGTGGGCGGCGCCGAGATCGAAGCGGTGCTGCAGCGGCATTCCAGAAATCCGGTCTTTCCGGCGGCCGAGACCCTCGTAAGGGGAGTCAACGAGCATGTCGCCGAAATCGACAGCCTGATCGCCGGAAACTCCGTGGATTGGCCGCTGAGCCGCATGCCGCCCGTCGACCGGACCTTGCTGCGCCTGGCCCTGTTCGAGATCCTGCACGGCGGGCGGGTGAACGCGGCCATCGCCATCAATGAGGCGGTAGAGCTGGCAAAGATCTATTCGACCGAGGACTCCAGCCGCTTCATCAACGGCATTCTCGGAGCCGTCGTCAAGAAACTCTGAAATTTTTCGGGATCTTTTTTCCCGGCCGCCGGATTGGCCGGAACCGCTCCCAACCCGACCGACTACTCGTGCTGTAATATGGACCACGAGTAGTTCGCTCAACCTTTAAGGACTGGTACAGAGAGACCAGAAAGGAGAGCCTTTTGAGGATGTGTTGCGCCGTGCCGAACCTGGCCGGCGTTTTTTATTGACCGAAACGACCCCCCCTGAGGGCAGGGTCGTGCTCGAAGGCCCGGACATGCGCCGGGCGCTGAAACGCATGGCCCACGAGGTGCTGGAGCGCAACGGGGGCGGCTCGGAGGTGGTTCTGGTGGGCATCCATCGCCGGGGTGTGCCTCTGGCGGAGCGCCTTTCGGAGGAAATCGAGTCCATCGAGGGCGAGGCGCCCCCCGTGGGCAGCCTCGACGTTTCGTTCTACCGCGACGACATTGAGATCCGGACGCCCCGCGAAATAGCTCCCACCGACGTTCCCTTCGCCGTCGACGGCAAGGTAGTCGTTCTGGTCGACGATGTGCTGTTTACCGGCCGGACCATCAGGGCCGCTATCGACGCCCTCGTCGACTTCGGGCGCCCCAGGCTGGTCCAGCTCGCAGTACTGGTCGACCGCGGGCACCGCGAGCTCCCGATCAGGGCCGATTTCATCGGTAAAAACGTTCCTACCAGCCCCGACCAGGACGTCGAGGTCCGTCTGCTGGCCACCGACGGGGCAGATGAGGTCCGGGTGGTGGACCGGCCCCCAGTCCACCTGGTGAGCCCGGCGGAGCACCCAGCATGAGGCACCTTCTTTCAATCGACGAGCTTTCGGTCGACCAGATCGACCTCATACTCAAGACCGCAGACGCCTTCAGGGAAGTGGGTACACGCACGATTAAGAAGGTTCCGATCCTGAGGGGCCGCACCGTGTGCAACCTGTTTCTCGAGCCCTCCACCAGGACGAGGATCTCATTCGAACTCGCAGCCAAGCGCCTTTCGGCCGATGTGATCAACTTCACCGCGGATGCCCGGACCTCTCTGAGCAAGGGGGAGTCCTTCAAGGACACCGCCCTCACGCTGCAGGCGATGGGAGTCGACGCCATCGTCGTGCGCCACAATTCCTGCGGCGCCGCCCAGAGGCTGGCGAAATGGGTGGAAGCGGGAGTCGTCAACGCCGGCGACGGGGCCCACGAGCATCCGACGCAAGCCCTGCTGGATCTGTACTCGATCCGGGAGCGCTTCGGGACCATAGAAGGCCTCAGGGTCGGCATCGTCGGGGACATCGTCCACTCCAGGGTGGCCCGCTCCAACATCAAGGCGCTGACCAAGATGGGGGCACAGGTCACCGCCATCGGGCCACCGACGTTGATGCCCGCGACCGTTGAATCCTGGGGGGCCGAGGTCGGCTACGACTTCGATGAGGTGATCCCCAAACTGGATGTGGTCTACCTGCTCAGGGTACAGAGGGAGCGGCAGAAGGAGCAGCTGTTCCCTTCGGCCAGGGAGTATTCGCGGTTCTGGGGCCTCGACGGGGCCCGGGGGGCGATGATGAAGCCCGAAGCGCTCATCATGCATCCCGGTCCCATGAACCGGGGGGTGGAGATCTCTTCGGAAATGGCCGACCTGGACCGCTCGATCGTGGTCGAACAGGTCACCAACGGCATCGCCGTGCGGGCATCGGTGCTCTACCTGATGCTCGGCGCCACCGATTCCAAGCCCGGCGGGCCGTCGCCCGGCCCCGATGCAATCCGCGAGGCAGCCGGTGAGTGACCTGTTGTTCAGGGGCGGGCGATTGGTCGACCCCGCCTCCGGCTTCGACGCCGTCGCCGATGTTCTGATCGAGAACGGGAAGATCGCTGCGGTCGGCGGCAGGGTCGACCCTGCAGGCGCGCAGGTAGTCGACATCACCGGGGCCGTCATTAGCCCCGGGTTCGTAGACCTCCACACTCACCTGCGGCAGCCGGGCCGTGAGGACGAGGAGACCATTGCTTCGGGCAGCGCCGCCGCGGCGGCAGGCGG
>JBOGWH010000322.1:0-5249 GCA_050692975.1 Actinomycetota bacterium
CGGGGGAGGCGCTAGCGCGCTGGACCCCCGGAAGCAATATCATCGAGAACCCGTCCGATCGAAAGGGGATATCCATGAGGATTCTCAGGAGCAAACCCGTAGTGATCCTTGCCGCAACCGGCCTCGCCAAGCGGATCAAGGACAGGACCGACGCCCGCAAGCAGCGCAAGCGCGCCCGGGTCGGCAAGACCATTACCGGTCTCGCACTTGCCGGAGCAGCCGGCGGCGCGATTCGCTACTTCGCGGACTCGGCGCGAGGCTCGCAGCGGCGCCAGAAGGTGATGAGCGCCATCAAGCGGGGGCAGGACAGGGTCGGCGGAGCCGACACTTTCACGGTGCCCGACACCAGCCCGGCGACCGGCCTCTAGGTCGTTTTGATCCCGGCTCCGGACCCGCAATGGTCCGGGGCCGGGCAAAGACCGGGGCTTAGGCTTTCAAAACCCGTGCCAGGTCGAACGGCAGGGGTTTTTCTAATTGTTCGAAGGTGCAGGACTCCGGGTTCCGATCCGGCCGCCACCGTTTGAAGTAGGCAACGTGGCGAAACCGGTCGCCTTCCATGTAGTCGTAGCCGACCTCCACCACAAGTTCCGGCCGCAGCGGCTCCCACGACATGTCCTTTTGGGCGTTCCAACGGGAGGACTCACCGGAGGGTGCCTTCTCAAAGCTGCCGTCGGGCCCCCAGGGGTGAGATTCGCCTTGCTTTAAGCGAAACGGCGAAAGCTCCTCCTCCAGCTTTTTTCGTTTTGCGGCCGAAAACGATGCGGCGACTCCAACCGGCTGCAGAAATCCTTCCGGCCGGTACAGGCCGAGCATCAACGAACCCACGCCGATGCCGCTTTTATGCCATCTAAACCCGGCGACCACGCAGTCGGCCGTGCGCTCATGTTTGATCTTGAACATGATCCGGCGGTCCGGCACGTACTTGATATCCCGTGGCTTGGCGATAACCCCGTCGAGCCCCGCCCCCTCGAATTCCTCGAACCAGCGGCGGGCGACCTCTTGCGAGTCGGTAGAGGGAGCGAGATGGATCGCGCCGTGGCTCCTGCCGAGCAAGGCGGACAGCCTGGTGCGCCGCTGTGCGAACGCGACGTCTATCAGCGACTCATCGCCCTCGGCCAATAGATCGAAGGCGATGAACGAGGCGGGGATCTCGGCGGCCAGCAGTTTGACTCTCGAGGCGGCGGGATGGATGCGTTGCTGCAGCATCTCGAACTCAAGGCGGCCTCCGATGATTACCACGATCTCGCCGTCGACCACGCACCTTTCAGGCAAAGCGCTCTGTGCGGCCGCCACGATCTCGGGGAAGTAGCGGTTCATCGGCCTTTCATTCCGGCTTCCCAGCAGCACCTCGCCGCCGTCTTTGAAGATGATGCAGCGGAAACCGTCAAATTTGGGTTCGTACAGCATGCCTTCAGGCACGGCGGCAACCAGTTTCGCCAGCATCGGTTTTAGCGGGGGATTGACCGGAAGGTTCATCCCCCGAGAATCTGGCGGCGGACCATCTGGAGGATTCCCCCTCCGGTGAAGTACTCAACCTCCGCGGGATTGTCGATTCGAAGTTTGGTTAGAAACTCGGCAACCGAGCCGTCCGTCCTTTCGGCGGCCACCCTGACACTTTCCCCCGGCATTGGCGTCGACGACACCTCGATCGAGAATGCTTCGGCTCCGGTGAGGCCCACCGTTTCCGCGGAAGCTCCCGCTTCGAACTGCAGCGGCAGAATTCCCATCTGCACGAGATTGCTGCGATGGATTCGCTCGAAGCTCTCGGCGATAACGGCCCTGACCCCGAGCAGAGCCGGTCCTTTCGCCGCCCAGTCCCGCGAGCTGCCCGACCCGTACTCTTTGCCGGCAATGATGATCAACGCCGTCCCCTCCTCCCGGTAACGCAGAGCGGCGTCGTAGATGGACAGCTTTTCGCCGCCGGGCTGATGGACCGTCCAGGGCCCCTCGGTTCCCGGCGCGAGCCGGTTGCGAAGACGGATGTTGGCGAACGTCCCACGCAGCATCACCTCGTGATTGCCCCTCCGGGCGCCGTAGCTGTTGAAGTCGGCCGGCCGCACCCCGTGATCGGTCAGGTACCGTCCGGCCGGAGAGTCCAGCCGGATGACCCCGGCCGGAGAGATGTGGTCGGTGGTCACTGAATCGCCGACAAATACGATCGCTCTGGCTCTGTCGAGCGCTCCGGGCGTTTGTTTGGTGGCCTCAAAGTATGGCGGCCGCCGGACGTAGGTCGATTCGGGGTCCCAATCGAAAAGCTCTCCCGAGGGCGCCGGCATCGACGACCAGCGCTCCTCCCCTGCGAATATTTGCGAGTACTGGCTCTGGAACTGCTCCGGGGAAATCGACTTCGCGACCAGGGCGTCGATCTGGGCCGCGGTGGGCCACAGGTCCTTGAGATAGACCGGCTTCGAATCTTTCCCGCTGCCCAGCGGCTCGGTGGTCAGGTCCACGTCGACGCGTCCTGCAAGCGCGTAGGCGACACAAAGCGGGGGGGACGCCAGGTAGCTCGCTTTGACCTGGGGATGGATGCGCCCCTCAAAGTTGCGGTTTCCCGACAGCACCGCGGCGACCGCCAGGTGGTTGCGGTCGATCGCCTCGGCGACTTCCGGGGGCAGGGGTCCCGAGTTCCCGATGCAGGTGGTGCATCCGTAGCCGACCAGGGAGAAGCCGAGCTTCTCCAGATACGGCATGAGCCCGGCGGCTTCCAGGTACGAGGTGACCACCCGCGAGCCCGGCGCCAGGGAGGTCTTCACCCAGGGCTTTGTGGAAAGACCCGCCTCGACGGCATTCTTGGCCAAAAGGCCGGCCGCGATCATCACCGACGGGTTGGAAGTGTTGGTGCAGCTGGTAATTGCGGCAATTACGACGCTGCCGTCCTTCACGTTGCCTTCCGGAACCGGGCTGCTCTGCGGAGGAGTGCCTGCGGGTCTATCGACGGGCGCCTGAAGGTCGGCCCCCGGCGGATTGCCGCCCTCCTGGACCAGGCGGGCGACCTCCGTGGGCGCGGCGAGAGGCGTCCAGCCGGCCAGCGCCTCCAGGAAGGACTCTCTTACGTTTCCCAGGCCGACCCGGTCCTGAGGCCTGGCCGGGCCGGCAAGGCTCGGCTCCACCCCGGAGAGATCTAAGTCGAGGACTTCGTCGAACACCGGGTCGCTGCTTTCGTCGGTCCGAAACAGGTCTTGCTGCTTGGTATAGCGCTCCACGAGTGCGTTGCTTTCCCCGCGCCCGGTCATCGCCAGGTAGCCGAGCGTGTTTGCGTCCACGGGGAAGTAAGTGGCCGTTGCTCCGAACTCTGGAGACATGTTCGACAGCGTCGCCCGGTCGGCCACCGACAGCGAGCTCAGGCCGGCTCCGAAGAACTCCACAAACTTCCCCACGACCCCCTTCGCCCGAAGCATCTGGGTCAGGGTGAGCACGAGGTCGGTGGCGGTCGTGCCGGCGGGAAGCGAGCCGGTCGTGCGGATCCCCAGCACCCGCGGCGCCGGGAGAAAAATCGGCTGTGCCAGCATGGCCGCCTCGGCCTCGATGCCGCCGACTCCCCATCCCAGCACCCCCAGCCCGTTGATCATCGTGGTGTGCGAATCGGTGCCGATGAGAGTCTCGGGATAAGCGAGGCCGTCGCGGGCCATCACGACCGATGCGAGGTACTCCAGGTTCACCTGGTGGCAGATTCCCATTCCGGGGGGCACCACCCGGAAGTGCCGGAAAGCCTGCTGGGCCCAGTTGAGCAGCCCGTACCGCTCGCGGTTGCGGCGGTATTCCCAGTCTAGGTTGGCCGCGTAGGCGCCGGGCGAACCGAACCGGTCCACCTGGATCGAGTGGTCGATGACGAGGTCGACGGGAATCATCGGATCGACTTTGCCCGGGTCGCCTCCGGCCGCCGCCACCGAGTCGCGCAGGGCGGCCATGTCGACCACGGCCGGCACGCCCGTGAAGTCCTGCATGAGGACCCGCGAGGGCATGAAGGCAATCGAGGCTCCACGGGCCGGATCCGGCCAGCCGGCGAGCGAATCGACGTCGTCGTAGCTCACATCGCGACCGCCCGCCCGGCGCATCAGGTTCTCGATGAGAATCTTGACGGTGCCGGGCAGCCGGCCGACCGGCGCTCCAGTCAGCTGCTCGAGTTTCTCGAGGCTGTGGTACCGCAGGGGACCTTGCGGAGTTTGAAGAATGTCCTGCGTTTCGCGGTCGTCCATATACCGCCAATTTAGCGCCCCCCGAAGCCTCCGGGAGCCCGGCCTCCGATAGTCTGTAGGTATGGCATCGGCTTCCGCCTCGCTGGACCTTTTCTCTCCGGTCGCGAAACGCTGGTTCGAGGACAGCTTCGAGGCCCCCACCCCGGCCCAGGAGGGCGCGTGGAAGGCGATCGCCGGCGGGGAGCACACTCTGGTCATCGCGCCCACCGGCTCGGGAAAGACCCTTGCCGCTTTTTTATGGTCGCTGGACCGGCTGGCCCAGGGGGAGCCGCCCCGCCCAAAGGAGCGCCTCCGGACCCTCTACGTCTCGCCACTCAAGGCCCTGGCGGTAGACATCGAGCGCAATCTTCGCTCGCCGCTGGCCGGGATGAAAAACGCCGCCGCCCGCCTCGGCGCCGGCCTGAACGAGATCGAGATCGGGGTGCGGACCGGTGACACTTCGCCGGCGGAACGCCGCCGCCATTACACGCATCCGCCCGACATCCTCATCACGACCCCCGAGTCGCTGTTTCTGGTCCTGACATCCCAGGCTCGGGAGGCACTCGCTCACGTCGACACGGTGATCATCGACGAGATCCACGCGCTGGCGGGAAGCAAGCGAGGGTCACACCTGGCTCTTTCTCTGGAGCGCCTCGATGCGTTGCTGAAAAAACCGGCTCAGCGCATCGGTCTTTCGGCTACCGTCCGCCCGGCCGGCGAGGTCGCGCGCTTCATGGGCGGCTCGGGCCGCAAAGTGGAGATCGTCTCACCCGCCTACGACAAGCAATTCGACCTCAGAATCGTCGTCGGTGTTGAGGACATGGCCAATCTCGGCGAGCCCATCGACGAGATTCCGGTCGGCCGCAGCGCGGCGTCGGACCCGCCTCGCCGCACCATCTGGCCGTCGATAGAAGAGCAACTCGTCGAGCTGGTCGGCCGGCATCGCTCCACCATCATCTTCACCAACTCGCGCTTTCTGTCGGAACGGCTCTGCGCCCGCATCAACGAGCTGGCCGGAGGGCAGATCGCTCGCTCCCACCACGGCTCGGTCAGCAAGCAGCAGCGACTGATCAT
>JBOGWH010000323.1:0-2273 GCA_050692975.1 Actinomycetota bacterium
TGCATAGGCACTCCGAGGCGGCGCCCGCGCTGCAGATTAATCGAAGGTGCGCTTCCCGAAATAATGATGGTCGACGACCCCGACTGTCTCCAGCGTCTCTCGAATTCGCGGAGCTTCATCTTAGTGAATTCGCCTTACTCCAACCAACTTGTGCCCGGCCTCGAGGTGCTCGACCGCCTGCATAAGCCGATCGCCCTCCTCGGGAAAGCGTTCGATCTTTGCCTCTGCTTCAGAGTTGCGGATCGCCGCTCGCGTTCAGGATCGCAAGCCCCTTTTCGCCTGTAAAGAATGCGAATTGATCCTGCTCTAAGCCCAGGCCCTCGAGTGCTTCTTGCACCAGCTCCAGATCGGCGCCGGCAGGGAGGTAGCCAACAACGGTCTGTATGGGAGACATGACGAACTCGTTCGGGTTGATGTTCATTTCGGCCTCCTGGCGATGGTAGCCGCTTCTTCGCGTTCGATCTGACGGATCTGCTCCAGGCGCCCGGCGTGGCGGCCTCCCTCGAAGGGGGTGTTCAGGAATACGTCCAGGATCTCGAAAGCCAGTTGCGGCGCTACGATCCGGGCCCCGATTGACAGCACGTTGGCGTCGTTGTGAGAGCGGGCCATTCTTGCCGTGTAAAGGTCGTTGCACAGCGCCGCCCTGGCCCCGTGAACCTTGTTAGCGGAGATCTGCTCGCCCTGTCCGCTGCCCCCCAGAACGATACCGAGATCGGCCTCGCCGCCGACGACTTTCCGGGCGACCGCGGCGCAATAGGGGGGGTAGTCGACCGACTCCTCGGAGTTCGTGCCGGCGTCCACTACGGCGTGGCCCTTCTCTTTTAAGTATTCGATAAGGGCCTGCTTGAGTAAATAGCCTGCATGATCAGAACCGATTGCGACCTTCATGACGGTGCGCTCAAAGGGTCAGTCGTCCCCGAGGAAAATGCCCGGTGGGGGAAAACCAGAGCACAGCTCCTTGATCTCGCCGGCGACCTTGCCGGCAAGCGCATCATCGTCCGGCGTGGAGACGATCTGATCCATCCAGCCTGCGATCAGTTTCATCTCGTTTTCCTTCATGCCCCTCGAGGTGACCGCCGGGGTGCCGATGCGGATCCCCGAGGGGTCGGCCGGCTTGCGGGGGTCGAAGGGAACGGTATTGAAGTTAAGCTCGATGCCCGCCCGGTCCAGGGCCTTGGCGGCCGGCTTCCCGGAGACCCCTTTGTTGGTCAGGTCGATCAGGATCAGGTGGTTATCGGTCCCGCCCGAGATCAGGTCGAAGCCACGGGACATCAACTCGGCCGCGAGTACTTTCGCATTGGCCACAATCTGCCTTGCGTAATCCCTGAACTCCGGCTGGGCCGCCTCCTTTAGGGCGACGGCAATCGCTGCGGTCGTGTGGTTGTGCGGCCCCCCCTGCAGGCCGGGGAAAACGGCCCGGTCCAGCGCGGAGGCGTGCTCGGCCTTCGACATGAACATCGCCCCTCGGGGCCCCCGCAGCGTCTTGTGCGTTGTGGTCGTTACAACATCGGCGATCCCGACGGGGGAGGGATGGGCGCCTCCGGCGATCAACCCGGCTATGTGGGCGATGTCGGCGGCGAAGATCGCGCCGACGTCGTCGGCAATCTGGCGAAAGGCCTCGAAGTCGATGGTGCGCGGGATGGCGGTGCCGCCCGCCCAGATCAGTTTCGGCTTCTCTCTTTTGGCGACGTCCCGGGCGAGGTCGTAATCAATGCGTCCGGTTTCCGGGTTTACGCCGTACTGGACCGCGTTGAACCACCTGCCGCTTACCGCCACCTTATGACCGTGAGTCAGGTGGCCGCCGTGATCCAGGGCGATACCCATCACGGTATCTCCCGGCTTAAGGAACGCCAGATAGACCGCCAGGTTGCACGGGGAGCCCGAGTAAGGCTGTACGTTGGCGTGCTCCGCCGAGAACAGGGACTTGGCCCGGGAAACCGCAAGCTCTTCGATGGGGTCGATGAACTGCTGGCCCTCGTAATAGCGCTTTCCCGCGTAGCCTTCCGAGTACTTATTGGTCAGCACCGACCCGGTGGCGGCGAGCACGGCCGCCGATACGTAATTCTCGGAAGGGATCAGGCGGATCTTGTCCGCCTCCCGCTGCTCCTCGGCGGCAATGAGTTCGGCTATCTGCGGATCTTCGGCCGCGAGCACAGCCCTGAGCTTGTCCATCGGTGGTTTGTTCGCCTTTCCGGTCCTGTAAGCAGGCCCCCCTCAAGCTAAGGTCTTTGCTCTATTCGGTCAAACGTGCAAAATAGCGGCCAGTGCATCTA
>JBOGWH010000324.1:0-1419 GCA_050692975.1 Actinomycetota bacterium
ACAAGGAGGCTGCCGACAAGGCCAAGGCCCAGCTCGAAGGCGCCTGCGCGACCGAAGAGCTCAAGTAGCGCTCCGGCAGTTCACCATCCCGGTCCTAAGGGCGCCTGATGCCCAGGCTCCTGGTCATAACCGACCAGCAGGTCTCGGACCTTCTTCCCATGAAGGAGGCCATCGACGCCGTGGAGCAGGCCTTCCTCGATTTTGCCGAGGACAGGGCAAAAATGCCCGCCAAGATCTACCTGGAGTTTCCTAAGTTCGAGGGCGACCTGCGGGTGATGCCGGCGTCGGTGGGAGATGAGTTTGCCGGAGTAAAGCTGGTGAACTCCCACGCAAAGAACCCCTCCCGGGGCCTGCCGACGGTGGTCGGAACGTACCTGCTGTTTTCCCAGGAGACGGGAATGCCTCTGGCGCTGATCGCCGGAACGGCGTTGACGGCAATCCGCACCGGAGCGGGGGCCGCAGTCGCCACGAAGTGGCTGGCCCCCAAGGGGTCCTCAACTCTAGGCCTGGTCGGCACCGGCGTTCAGGCGCGGTACCAGCTCATGGCCATCAATGAGGTTCTGGAGCTGAAGACCGTGAGGGCGTGGGCCCCCCAGCAGGACACCGCGAGGCGGGACGCGTTCATCGCCGACATGAAGCAGCTCTATCCGGGCATCGAAATCGTCCCTGCCGAGACGGTCGAGGAGGCCGTGGACGTGGACGTCATTTGCACCACCACCCCTTCCCACACCCCGATAGTCCCCGACCCCTCGATCAAGCACAGTACCCACATAAACGCGGTCGGCGCCGATGCCCCCGGAAAGCAGGAGCTCGATTCCAATCTCCTCGGCCGGGCCCGCGTTATCGTCGACGAGCTGCACCAGGCGGTCAGCGGCGGTGAGATCAACGTGCCGGTCAGCAATGGGGATTACGACCCCGGCCAGATCATCGGCAGCCTGGGCGACGTGATCGCCGGCAACGCCTGGGGCCGGACCTCGGATGCTCAGATCACGGTTTTCGACTCGACCGGCCTCGCCATCCAGGACATTGCGGCCGCCACGGTGGTCTACCGGAAGTCCCTGGATTCCCACACCGGCTCGACGATCGAGTTGTAGGGATTGGCACCGCCGGCCCCCAAAGCCCTGCCGCGGTGGCGGCTTGACACCGTTTTCCCTGCGCTCGATTCGGCCGAATTTCAGGCCGCGTTCGATGAGGTGTCCGCCGGCATCCGGCGCTTCTGCAGCCTGGTGGAAAAGGCCCCAGCGGAGGGCGGGCAAACCGTCTCCTGGCTCGAAAAAGCCCTGGAGGAGCTAAACGATCTCGAAGAAAAGCTAACCAGCGTCAACGCTTACCTGTACGCGCTCACGACGACGGACGCCCGCCTCGAGGCGGCCCAGACCAGGCAGTCCGAGCTGCAAATCCATCTGGCAGAGATGACCA
>JBOGWH010000325.1:0-5497 GCA_050692975.1 Actinomycetota bacterium
CCCGGCTGTCGATCTGCTGGGCCGCTACCAGCGTCCCGGTCAGCATCAACACGGCCGCCAGCGCCCAGGCCACAATGATGACCAGGGCGATGCCGGTCTGTCCCTGCTCGTTTCGAAAGGTCATTTCGGTGTCCTTTCTTAGGAGCAAAGGGCTATGGCGCAGATGCCGGCAACATGCTTCGCCGCTCCGTCCACATCGTTCAGGTCGTTGGCGATCGCGGTGGTGTCGGCCTCAGCCGGCTTCAAAATCCCGTTCGCCACTCCCACCCTCTGGTGGATGTCGTCGGTACCGAAACCGTCCGCCGAGGCGGCAGGGGTCGGGTTCTCGGCCGAGATCAGAACGCTTTCGATCGACCGTACGTTGTTAAGGGCCGTGATCAGGGTCGAGGAAGTGTTCTTCAAAGACCCATCGGCAGTGGTCAGGTTGCTGTTGACCGAGGTCAGCGAGCCGATGATTGAGTCGGCCAGACCCGGGATCGGCTTCAGTGCAGAGTCGATCTTGGTCAGGTTGCTGTTGGCTTTCTGAATGTGCCCGGTCAGCGGGTCAACATCTGAGCCGATTCCGGTGACGTCTTCAACCGCGGTGCCCAGTGCGTCATCGATTGACTCCAGGGCGCTGATGATTCCGAGAAGGAATCCCACAACTACGAGGACGACCAGTATTCCGATGGTGACCCATACTTTGAGCCACCGCGCTACGTTGTCGCCAGCTCCGGTAGCAGCCGATCCGGCTGCCCAAGGAGCCTGGGCCATTGGTTGCTGTGCCATTACTTGTTTGGCTCCTTTCTTTTAACCGTGGCTGTCGCCGCCGATCACGAGCTTGGCGAGGTTGCTGTGAATCTTTCTCGCGTAGCCCACGATGGCGCCGGTGTCGGCCTTGATGTCCCGGGCAATCGGGATGGTCGTGTCCAGACCCTGGTTGATCAGCCTCACGTCCGTAGCGATATTACGGGCGGTGCCGAGGATCCGGGTGGCTTCCCCATTAATGCTTGTGGCAGTCGAGTTAATCGTCCCTGCCGTGGCGGTGATGGATGTGACCAGGGAGTCGATCGACTTTGCCAGGTCGACGATCTTCTGGACCTGTCCGCCCTCGCCGCCCTCGCCGCCCAGTGACTCAGCGGTGTCGAGAATTGAGTCGGCCAGCCGGTTGGTCTTGGTCAGCTCCCGAATCGAGTCGGTTGCCGTGTTGATACCTCCGGCGGTTTCCCTGATGGTTCCGGCCTTTTTGTTGATCGCCACTGCATTGCTGAGTGTGCGGAACAACAGAAATGCGGAAACCAGAACCGCCACCACAACTACTGCGAGTGTGACGGCGGCTTGCCCGCTGTCGGCACGAGCGAGCTTGCGCATCTTTAGCATGATGCCCCCTCTCTTATGTCTAGCATTCGGTCTCCTTTGCTGCCGATTGGTACTGCAAGTGGAACATTACATTTTTCCGGCGGCCGGATGATAGTTGGTCCGCCCCCTTTTTCGCCATTTTTTCAGCCTGAGAAGGCCGGAAACGGCCGTCTAATTGGACGCTTGGTCCAATTTCCGACCCCGCGGCGGTGAGGGTCCCCGTGGTCCTATTCGCGTATTGGCCAAAGAAACAGCCTCCGAACGAAAAGTTGTGCGGCGGAGACAATTAGGGAGTTTCAAACGAGGACTCTGCGTCGTTGGCAGCATTGACTACGTCTAGAGCAATGGAGTATATGTACGGCAGGTAGTTTAGAGAAGCGTGGCTACGCAGGTCAATAGGGGGCCCCAAAGGCGCCTTCACTGCAGCCTCGCGGCTTAACGAAAGGACGGGGACAGAAAGTGCAACTTGCAGAGCATGCTGGTGCCGAGGCGCATCTGTTCGGCTGGTATCTCGGAATCGGGATCGCCTTTGCCGTAATTGTGGTTGTCGTGCTTTTGGTGGCGATCATCCTGACGCTCGCCAGGAGAATCGGCGCGCAGGCCCAGGAGGCAATCCGGGGGCTGGATGCAGCCCGGGTCAATTCACTCCCCCTGTGGGATGTAGATAAGGCAAACGAGTCGGCGCGGCGAATTGTGGAGGCAATGCGGGCAGCCCGCGGCGCCTTGGGAGGCTGAAAATGACGACATTGATTCTTGCGTACAAACCTGAGGAGATAACCACCTGGTATATCGCCCTCGGAATCGGCCTGGTGGTCATCCTGGTGGCCGCCACGCTGCTGACGCTTCTGGTCCGGCTGGTCCAGGACATCGACACCGGAGTTTTCGGCGTCTGGGAGATGGCCAAGCGAGTGGCGGCCAACACCGCCACCACGTGGATGCTGGTGCAGACCGCTGCGATTGTCGACGACATCAAGCAAGAAGCTCTTATCCACGACGATTTCCTTTCGAGAGTGAGGTAGGGAAATGGAAAAAAGTGGAACTCTTGTTATCACCCTTACGGTCATCGAGATCCTGCTGTTCGTAGGAGCCCTGGCCGTTTATCTCATCTGGATTGCAAGGCTTCTTCGTTCGATTGCATCCACCCTGGCCAAGATCACTTTCGGGGTTCGTGCCGTCGACCAGCAGTGCGCCAACATCGCTCCGGCCGTGACGAACATCAACTCCGGACTGCAGGACATCGTCGGCGTTCTTCCCGGGCTTGCCGGAAGGGCCGAGGCGCTCGCCGGAGCAGGCAGGCGCTGACCCCGTAGCCGAGTAAAGAGGGGCGTTCACAACGCCCGCCCAACAACTACACCGGCGAATCGCCGGCCGGACCTGAGCCTCGAGGGCTAAAGTGCCCGGCGCGATCCTGCCTCCGTATGCATCCCCGACCGGGCCCGAAATGAGTTTTTCGGGCCTGGTCGAGGCATTTTTAGGGGGTGGTCGCACCGGATTTTCCGCAGAACTCCACATCGAAAGTGATACGCTTCTCGCCCAGCGTAGTTTCGTGATCGGAGCCCGCCTGGGTCCGGACGCTTTCTTGGTCCGGTCAGACGTACCGCAAGACATCCTCGAGGTGAAGGACCGGTTCGAGCAGCAACTTCGCTCCGCCGGGTTTGCAGATGTCGAACCGGAGGCTCGCCTGGGTGATATTGCAGCCATCCAGGTGACCGGAATCCGCGGGGCTTTTTGGGACCTGTGGGGCAAGGATGCCTCGAAGGCTCACCGGGCCCTGGAGCGTGCAGTCCTGGGAGATGATGGGGGCAGCCTGGAGATGGTGCATGGACCGGTGGAAGACACGGGGGTAGGAATGACGCTTGAAGACCTCTTAGGGGAGATCGGGGACGAGCGCGGGGACAAGGAGTAGCGCCTTGTCCACATTGATCGACATTCTTCTGAAGCCGGCTTTCTGGATCTCGGCGATCTTTATCATTGGGGGAACCCTGCTGGCCGTCCGGATGAGCGCCCGGCGCTCCGGGATGGCTTCGGGGGGCCAAAAGGTGTCGGCGTTCAGCGCCGAAAAAGTAAAAGTAGCTCCTACCCAGATGCCTCCGGTCACGTTCGCGGATGTTGCCGGGGTGGATGAAGCGCTTTCCGAGTTGCGGGAGATCAAGGAATTTCTCACCGATCCCCAGCGGTTTCACTCGGTCGGGGCAGAGCTTCCAAAGGGGATTTTGCTTTACGGCCCTCCCGGCACGGGGAAAACCCTGCTGGCCAGGGCGCTGGCCGGCGAGGCGGGAGTGCCGTTTTACAGCGTGTCTGCGGCCAATTTCGTAGAGATGTTCGTTGGGGTAGGCGCCGCCCGGGTGCGTGCGCTGTTTGAAGACGCCAAGAAGAATGCCCCATCCATCGTTTTTATCGACGAGCTGGACGCGGTGGGGCGCCGGCGGAACTCCGACGTGCCCGGCGAGCGGGAATTCGACCACACCCTTAACCAACTTCTTGTCGAGCTGGACGGCTTCGCGACCGCCAGCGGCGTATTGATGATCGGCGCCACTAACCGCCCGGAGCTGATCGACCCGGCTCTTATGCGCCCGGGCCGATTCGACCGCCGGATTCATGTGGAGCGCCCGGACCGGCGGGGCCGGGAGGCCATCCTGCGGCTTCACGCATCCAAGAGGGCTGTGTCCTCGCATGTGGACTGGGCGAATACGGCTCACCAGACGGCGGGGCTTTCCGGCGCGGAGCTGGCCAACATCATCAACGAGGCGTCGTTTCTGGCGGCTCGCCGCCATCACCCGAAGATTTCCCAGGAAGACGTTCAGGAGGCTGTGGACCGCACTCTTACCGGGCAGCGCCGGTCGCGGGCTCTTTCCGAAGATGAAAAGAGGCTCATTGCCTATCACGAGGCCGGCCATGCCCTGCTGTCTCTGCGGCTGAGGGGGGTGAAGCCCGTTACGCGGGTTTCAATCGTGGGCCGGGTGGCGGCCCTCGGAAAATCCACGTGGGGCGGCGACGACGACAAAGAAGTGATGACAAGGCGAGAGCTTATGGCTCAGCTGATGGTGCTTTTGGGAGGCAGGGCGGCGGAAAAGAACACCTTCGGCGAGCCGAGCACGAGGTCCGAGGACGACCTCGACCACGCCTCGGGCTTGGCTCGCCGCATGGTGGAGCGCTGGGCCATGACCGGAAAGTACGAGCTGACCAGAGGCGCTTCGGAAGTGGGGCCGGCGCGAAGCTCCAAATCCACCGACCAGGAGGTCGGCAACCTGCTGGCGCAGGCGGAGCGAGCGGCGCTGATGATCCTCAAGGACGATGCGAGGCGTCTGGCGGCGATAGCGGAAGCACTGGTAGACCGGGAAACTTTGATGGTCGAGGAGATTGTTCGGATCGCGGGGCTGCCCAGTTCAGCGGTGAAGGAGGAGCCGTTGGCCGCGGTGCGCCCGCTCAGGGCGTCCAATGAGGGCTCATTTCAGGCGGCCCGTTCCTTCGTGGCTCCGCCGGAAGGCCCATATCGGCAGACACCTGGGTCGCCGCCCCCCCCGCAGTCGGCGCCGGCGCGAAGTATTTCGGCTCTTCCACCGGGGCTGTACTAGGCCGAACCAGTACCCATCGCTTCCCCTTCAGCGGGAAGCGGCGCCAAAAATTTCTTCGCGACCTGCGTGGCTGACCCCTTTTCATTGTCACCCCTGCTTGATATGTTGCTTGCTCGGAAGGGCGCAGCTTTGGCTGCGTGTTCGCAGTTCCAGTTTCCCGGGTTGCGCCCTTTCAGAGGGACTCGTCGCCGGCAACTCTGAGGCGTCTTCCCCAGGGCCCCAACTTCCCTAGCGCGCAGATTCCACTTCCCCAGGACAGTACCTGCTTCCCCGGGCCGCAAGTGACCGCTTCCAGCACTTCGACCAGGGTTCTTATTTAGCTTTCCGCGCGTGCCCGGCTTCCCCAGGGCGAATTTACTTCCCCAATGAGGACTTCACTTCCCCCGCCTGGAAGCACGTGTCGCACTTCCCCGAGTTAGCCCTGGTAGTGGATGCCCTTAAGGAGTTGAGTTGCTCTCACACTCGCTGCCAAGACGGTCAACGGCAGTTTTTGTGGCCACGGCGATCGTGGCGATCGGCCCCGTTCCCGGAGCGTGCCTAACAGGATGGGCCAGCGAGGGGGAAAGGTTCATAAAGCCGGTAGA
>JBOGWH010000326.1:0-1516 GCA_050692975.1 Actinomycetota bacterium
AACCAGAAACGTAGAAGCCATGCCCTTTCTTCCTTTGTCCATCAATTCAACGAGGCTCGTTCGGGTCCCAACCGCGACAATCAGCTCTGCCCCCTTCTCGTGCGCAAGCAGCATTGCGACGTCCTCACTGGTGCCCGCTGCCTCAAACGTCGAGTATTGCAGTCCGAGGGCATCGAGCCGCGCCTTCCCCGGTGCCGTCCCTCCCGGGTAGGCATGCACCACCAACTCGGCTCCGCAGGTAAGCGCCCTGGTCGTCACCGAATCCATGTCGCCGATGATGATGTCGGGCTTTAGCTTGAGGTCCAAAAGCGCATCCGCCCCTCCGTCCACGGCCAGCAACACCGGACGAAAATCTCTGATGTATCCGCGGCTGAGTGAAGTGAGGTCTTCCTTGTAGCCGTATCCCCGGACGACAACCAGGACATGGCGGTGGACCAGCTTTGTGGCTATCTCGGGAAGACGGATAGCTTCCAGAACGAAGTCTCGCTCGCTCAGCATGTAAGAAAGAGTGTTCTCGGCAAAACTCTCCAGGGCGGCGGAGATATTGACTTTTGCCGAGTCCAGCCTCGCCTTTGCCGTCTCGGTGGTGACGATTTCGCCGATCGCGATTAGTTCGCCGTCGCGGTACACATTGCCTCCCTCGATGGTGAGGCGATCGCCCTCTTTGATCTTCGAAAAGATCTCGAGCCCCGCGTCGTCGATCAGATGGATGCCTGCACCGGTGAGCACAAGAGGCCCCAGATTCGGATAGCTGCCCGTACACGAGGCCGAAGCGTTTATGACCGCCCGCACCTTTCGCTCGACCAGACCCTCGGCGGCGACCCGGTCGACGTCGCGGTGGTCGATTATCGCAATCTCACCGGGCTCGAGGCGGCCGATCAGCCGCTTTGTTCGCTTGTCAATGCGCGCAGGGCCCGAAATGGCTCCCGGGCTGGGGGGAGCCGCACGGCGGCGAAGCCTCAACTGCATTAGAGAAGCAATTCTAGTGCCCCCGAAACCGGCCTAAAGATCCGGGTCGGGCTGATGGAACCGGATCCGAAGGCGGTCGTAGAATCGCAGCCCTTTCAGACTTATCAGCTTGAGCCTTCTGGGCGAAGGGGCGACTACCACCGAAGTCCCCGGCTCAAGGATTTTCACAGTTGCCCCATCTGCCGAAAAGGCTGCGCTGTCCTTCGGAGTAAGCAGGGTGACCGGCCGCTGTGGACCGACGACGATGGACCTCCACAGTGGCCAGTGTGGCGACACCGCCGTAAGCACCATCGCCTCGAGTTGAGGCTCCAGCACAGGCCCTCCCGCCGATAGCGAATAAGCCGTGGACCCGCTCGGGGTTGAAACGATAAAGCCGTCTGCTATGTAAGTGGCGATCGGCTCGTCCCCCACCGAGACACGGATCGAGATCACTCTTGACAGGGTCCCCCGTTCGAGTACGACTTCGTTCAAAGCAGGGATCGAGTCGACTTTCCGTCCCCCGCTGATGATGTCGGCCTCGATCATCATCCTTTCATCGGTGCGGTAC
>JBOGWH010000327.1:0-13429 GCA_050692975.1 Actinomycetota bacterium
GGCTTGATCTGTGCGGTGACGGCGCCTACCGCAATTTCGTCCGGTCGAAGTCTCTGGTTGCCCGCTCCGCCGCCGAGCTTGCAGGCCTTATACCTCCCGGGGCCGCGGTGATCAGCCTGGGCTGCGGCCAGGGCGACAAAGACCTGCTGCTTCTTCAAGCACTGGCGGCGTGCGACAAATCGCCCCGGTACGTCCCGGTGGATTCCAGCCAGGCGTTGCTGGAGATGGCGTGCCGTAGCGCGCTGGACGCGGGGATGGATGTCCGGGGCGTCAAAGGCGACTTCACCGACCCGGCGCACCTGGAGTGGGCCGTTTCGGGGTCGCCGGGACCAAAAGTCGCCGTGATGCTGGGCAACACGCTGGGGTGCCTGGATCCGATCGCGTCATGCCCCCGCTTTGCGAACCTTCTGGGGCCCGATGACCTGCTCCTGCTCGACGGCGAGATTCACGGCCCCGAGACATTCGCCGGCTACGACAACCCGATCAATCGCCGCTTCGCCTGGGCCCCGCTGAACTCGGTCGGCATCACCGAAGCCGACGGGGAGTTGGTCTTCGAACAACGACCCGACCCCCGCACGGACGGCCTTTACATGATCACAAAACACTTCCGGGCATCCCGGCCTTTCACGGCCGCGATATCCGGGCAATTCTTAGAGTTCGGCGCCGGGGACACCGTCGAGATGAACCACTCCTACAAGTACTCGCCCGAGGCACTCGAACGCCTCTTGATCCGCGCCGGCCTGGAGGTGAGCTGGCGGGCAGCCGCCGACGATGGGCGATTTGCCATGGTTCTGGCCGGGAGGGGGCGCTGATTCCCGAAGAGGGTTTCGACCGGGTCCTGGTGGTCGACTTCGGCGCCCAGTACGCTCAGCTGATCGCACGGCGGGTGCGGGAGTGCCACGTGTACTCCGAGATCGTGCCTTACTCGGTGACCGTCGAGGAAGTCCGCCGCCATAAGGCCAGGGCGCTGATTCTGTCGGGCGGCCCCAAGAGCGTTCACGAACCGGGGGCCCCGCTGCCGGATCCGGAACTGTTCGAACTGGGTATCCCGGTGCTGGGGATCTGCTACGGCCACCAGGTGATGGCCTCCCAACTGGGCGGTGCGGTGGGCAAGGGGCTTGCCGGAGAATTCGGCAGGACCAACCTCATCGCCTCGGGCGGGATCCTGTTCGATGAGCTTCCGGCCGAGCAAACGGTGTGGATGAGCCACAACGACGAGGTCACCGCCGCTCCCGAGGGCTTCGCTGCCGTGGCATCCACCGAGGTAGCTCCGGTCGCGGCGATGGAGGACCGGAACCGGGGTCTGTTCGGCGTTCAGTTCCATCCCGAGGTGGTGCACACCCCCTTCGGGACGCGACTGATGAAGAACTTCCTCTACAAGGCGGCCGATTGCCTGCCGTCCTGGACGGCGGCGGGTGTGATCGAAAAGGTCGTAGACGAAGTCCGGGCCAGGACCGCCGGCGAGAGGGTCGTCTGTGCCCTTTCCGGAGGGGTGGATTCTGCGGTCGCGGCGGCCCTGATTCACAAGGCCATCGGCGACCGGCTCACCTGCATTTTCGTCGACCACGGATTACTCCGGGAGGGTGAAGCCGAGCAGGTGGTGGATACCTTCGGAAGACACCTCGACATCGAACTGATCCATTACAAAGCCGAGGACCGCTTCCTCGCGGCTCTCGCCGGGGTCGAGGATCCCGAGACCAAACGGCGGATCATCGGCAACGAATTCATCCGGGTCTTCGAAGAGATCACCCTGGACATTCCCGGACCGCCGAAGTTCCTGGTTCAGGGGACCCTGTATCCCGACGTAATCGAGTCGGGCGGGACCGGCAAGGTGGCCGCGGTCATAAAGACCCATCACAACGTCGGCGGATTGCCGGAGGAAATGCGATTCGAGCTGATCGAACCGCTGAGGGATCTTTTCAAAGACGAGGTGAGGCGGGTGGGCGAAGAGCTGGGGCTCCCGGAAGAGATCATCTGGCGCCAGCCGTTTCCCGGGCCCGGCTTGGCGGTTCGAATCATCGGAGACATCACGCCGGAAAGGATCCGCCTGGTGCGGGCCGCCGATGCGGTCGTGGTTGACGAGATCAAGAAGGCCGGCCTTTATAACGAGATCTGGCAGAGCTTCGCGGTGCTACTTCCCATCCGGTCGGTGGGAGTGATGGGCGATGAGCGCACCTACGGGCATCCCGTGGTGGTGAGGGCGGTGACCTCCGAGGACGCCATGACCGCCGACTGGGCCCGACTCGACCACGAGCTGCTCCAGCGAATTTCAGCGCGCATCGTGGCGGAGGTACCCGGAATCAACCGGGTCACCTACGACATTTCCTCGAAGCCGCCCGCCACGATCGAGTGGGAATAGCAGGGTAAACGGGCGGTGCCTCCGGCAACACTGAGGCGGGCGGCCGCCTTTGCCGTAAGCGCGCTGTTGTCGGTCACGGGCTGCGGCAGGCAGGAGGAGGCTCCGACTGCGACGCCCACGATTCCCGCTCCGGCAACCACCCCGCCACCGGCTGCGTCTCCTGCTGCTCCTTCGCCCTCCGGCCCGCCGGATGAGCCGGCTCTTCAGAAGATCGGGGACTTCAATCGCCCCGTGCACGTGACGGCTCCCCAGGGCGACCGGCGCCTGTTCGTGGTGGAGAAGGCCGGGAAGGTGAAAGTTCTGTCCGGCGGAAGCGAGAAGACCTTCCTGGACCTCTCCGGAAGGGTGGCTCTGGGATACGAGCAGGGCTTGCTTTCGTTGGCGTTTGACCCCGGCTACCGGACAAGCGGCCGTGCCTATGTGAACTACACCGACGAACGGGGCGACACCAGAATCGTCGAGTACCGCGCTTCCTCCGATGCGGACCGTCTCGATCCGGACACCAGGCGCGAGATCCTTTCGGTTGACCAGCCCTTCCAGAACCACAACGGGGGGCTGCTCTTGTTCGACCCCTCGGGGAAGATGCTGATCGGTATGGGGGACGGGGGCAGCGGAGGCGATCCTGCCGACCGCGCCCAGAACCTTAGGCAGCTGCTCGGCAAGCTTCTTCGGATAGAACCGTCAAAGCCGTCGGGCGGCGCGCCGTACTCGGTTCCCCCGGACAATCCCTTTGTCGGGCGCGAAGAGGCCAGAGGAGAGATCTGGGCCTACGGGCTGCGCAATCCCTGGCGCTTCTCCTTTGACCAGCAGGGCAACTTCTACCTGGGTGACGTCGGCCAGAACCAGGCCGACGAGATAAACGTGGTCGCGCCGGGGGCCCAAAGGGCGGCCAATTACGGCTGGCCTGCTTTCGAGGGCAGCCGGCGCTTCAAGAACCGCAAGATCGACGACTCCCGCCTGATCCGCCCCGCCCTGGACCATGTGCTGAGCGGCGGCAACTGCTCGGTAGTCGGCGGAGGCGTCTACCGGGGGACGGTCAACTCGCTGAAGGGTCTGTACCTTTATGCCGACCACTGCGAGGGAACGGTCAAGAGCTTTCGGACGGAGGGCTCCGCAGCGGTGGGCCTGAAGGACGCCGGGCTGGAGGTGTCGCAACCCTCCTCGTTCGGGGAGGACTCGGCCGGTGAGATGTACATCGCATCTCTGGACGGAGCGGTGTTCAAGATCGTCAAGAAATAAAAAACGGGAAAAAACTTGAAAAAATCCCAAAAAATCTCTGCCGCGGCCTCAACGGCCCTGAAGAATTGTCGGCGGCGGTCTCTATAATCTCCCACCATGGACGCCGCCGAGGAACTTGCCCCTCTTTCGGTTGAAGTCCGGCGCTCCGAGCGCAGGGTAAAGACCGTTTCGGCCCGCATTGTGCGCGGCAAGATGGTTCTGGACGTGCCGGCGTGGATGAGCCCCGACGAGGAAGACCGCTGGGTTGAGAAGATGCGGACCCGCCTGGAGGCAAAGATCCGCAGCGTCCGGGTAAATTCCGACGGGAGGCTCCAGGAGCGGGCCGAAGTGCTCAACCAGCGCTACTTCGGCGGCGAGCTGGTCTGGAAATACATTCAATTCACCGCCGGACAGCGCTCCCAGTACGGGTCCTGCAGCAGCGACGGGCGGATCCATCTTTCCGAGCGCCTGCTGAACATGCCCGCATGGGTGCTGGACTACGTGATAGTCCACGAGCTCGCCCATCTGAGGGTCCGGTTCCACAACGACCAATTCTGGGGGCTGGTCAACCAGTACCCGCTGACCGAGCGCGCCAGGGGATTTCTGATCGCCAAGGACCTCGAGGGGCTCGGGTAAGCCCCCGAACTTTAATGCAGGCCGCTCAAGAACTCCGCGATCGCGGCGTTTACGGCGGAGGGCTGCTCGACCAGCGCGAAATGCCCGGCATCAGCAATCGGCGCGAAGCGGCAGTCGGGGACGGCTTCGGCCATGGACCTGGCAACCTCAAGAGGCATCAGCGCATCCTGCTCGCCGTGAATTACGAGAACCGGCACCGAGATCCCCGGCAGGTCGCCGGTTGAATCCGGCCGCTCCCTCATCGCGAGCGAATCCGAAGCCGAGGTCGTCCCGGGGATTGATTGCAGTATTTCCTTCACCTTGTCCTTCACCGCCTCGTCGACCCCGGGAGCAAAAAACTTGCCGAACATCATTCCGGCAAGAGCGGCGCTGCCCTTTTCCCTTGCCAGGGCGGCAACCCGTACCCTGCCTTCCTTTCCTTCCGGAGGGTCCTCGGTAGAGCGGGTGGACACCAGAATCATCGAGCGGAACACCTCCGGATGGCTGCGCCACAGTGAAAACAAGACATATCCCCCCATCGAAAAGCCCGCTATGTCGGCCTTATCAATCCCCAGGTGGCTCAGGGTTTCGGCGACGTCGGTGGCATAGGTGTCCATCGTCCAGCCCTGCTCATCGGCGGCGGGGCTCCGGCCGCGCCCTCTGAGATCCACGGCAATTACCCGCCTGTCACCCGATAAACCTTTCAGCTGTCCGTTCCACACACGCCCGTCGACGGGGAATCCGTGGACCAGCACCAGCGGCGGGCCGCTGCCCTGTTCGTGATAGCCGAGAATCATGTGCTAGATAAACCTTTCCAACAGCGCCAGCAGCTCCTCGGTTGATCCCACAAGCACATCGGACTGGTCGAGAAGACCCTCCGGCTCTTCGGTCGAGCGCACTCCGATTCGCAGGGCGCTTTGTCCCAGCACCTCTCCGGCTCTGCGCATGGCCTCGACGTCGGTTAAGTCGTCACCGGTAACCACGGCGCGCTCAAGTTTGAGCTCGTCGACAAGCCTTTCGAAGGCGCCTGCCTTGGAAACTCCTTGGGGACGAAGCTCCACCACCTTCCTGCCGACCGAGACCATAAACCGGCGGCTCGGCGCCGCATCCTGAGCCCACTCGAGGATATTATCGGCCACCCGCGGTTCTTCGGCATTGCGGAAATGCAGCGAAACGGCCATCCCCTTGAGTTCCACCTCGCACCCGGCAAGCCCGGCGCCCTTGAAGTATGCGGCGGCCTCGCCGGCCAGCTGCCTGGCCGCGGCCATCCATTCCGGCGCCTGGGGAGGCTGCACTACTCGTCCGTCAATCCATTCCTCCGCGCCGTAAAGACCGATGTAGCGAAGGCCCGCGACGGCGATCTTCCGGGCGATATCGGGGGCCCTTCGGCCCGATACGATCGCGACGACCTCGTAGCGGCCGGCCAGGCCCGAGAGAACCTCGGAGGCTCCCGGAGCCAGCCTGGCTTCGTCGGGGTCGGCGACGATCGGGGAAAGCGTCCCGTCGAAGTCGATTACGAACCCGCCGGTCTCGGCGTTCTTTCGGAAGACTTCGATCAGATCGTCGATTTCCATCACTTCGACGATACCCTCTCGGCCTTGTGGGATGCCCTTCCGGGGCCGCCGGCGAGGATACGATGCGATCAATGAATCGGGCGGGCAGGTCCATGGCCTCGGGGCTTGCCGCCTGCCTGGCGGCTAGCCTCCTGGGCGCCGGCTGCACCGATCGCAAGGTGTTGATTGCCTACCGGCTCGAGGGGGGCCAGCGGACTCACTACGAGTGGTCTATTGAAGCAACCAGCCGTCTGACGACTCCCAATGAGGTCGATACGACCCGGCTGAGCACCCGGCTGACCGTCGAAGAAACGGTGCTGGCCGCGGGCCGGGACGGCCGGAGGAGGGTCAGGCTTCGACTCAAGCCAAAGTCCCTCAGAGAAGACGGCATTGCCCTTCCCCTTCCCCGGCCGAGCTCGGTGGAATTCGGTCTGGATACGTCCGGCCGGGTGACCGGCGTTAAGGGCTCATTAAGCCACGGGAACCGGACTCCGGAGCTGGGAACACTGGCCAGCGAGATCCGGCCGGGCCTATCGCCGGTCCCCGTCGGCATCGGTGAAACCTGGCCGTCCCCGCTGAGGGCAAGCGAAGCCGGCGCCCGGCTGAATCTCTCCGGAACCGGACGGCTGGAGGGCTACGACTTTCTTGATCGCCGGCGCATCGCGTTGATAGAGACGAACCGCCGGGGGTCAATAAGGTCGGGTGAAATCATCGACGGCGCCTCGGTCGTCCTCAGCGGGAAGACCCGCTCGAGCGGCCGGGCCGCCGTGGACGTCGACCGGCGTGCGCTGGTGTACTCAAACCAGCGGTCGGTGACCGACTTCGACCTTCTCTCGGGCGAAAGCCGCACGGGCAAGATGCGCGTTACGCGCACCAGCCGCCTGCGACTGATCGGCGGCGGGGCCGAGCCCGCGGGCAGAAGCTAGAGCGTCTTCGAAACGGCGGCTATCGGCATCTTCAGGTCCTGCAGCATCTGCAGGTCCTCTTGCGGATCGCGGCCGAGGGTCGTCAGGTAGTTCCCCACGATCAGGGCATTGATACCCGAAGTCAGACCCATCGCCTGAAGCTCCCGGAGCGTGACTTCCCGCCCGCCGGCATAGCGCAGGACGACCTCCGGCAACGCAAGGCGAAACAACGCAATCCACTTGATTGCCTCGAGGGGATCGACGAGAGGCCGGTTTTCCAGCGGGGTCCCGGGGCGCGGGTTGAGAAAATTGACCGGGACTTCGACCGGGCAAGCCGCGCGCAATTCCTCGAGCAGTTCGAGCCGCTGCTCATCGGACTCACCCATACCGATAATGGCCCCGCAGCAAAGCTGCATTCCGGCCTCCTTCACCAGCAGGCAGGTATCGAACCGCTCCTGCCAGGTGTGCGTGCCGACTATCTGCGGGAAGAACGAGCGTGCCGTCTCCAGGTTGTGGTTGTAGCGGTGAAGCCCCCCGGCGGCGAGCCGCTCGGCCTGGCTGCGACTGAGGATGCCCAGACTTGCCGCTACGTTGAGCCCGGTTTCGGAGCGGATCGCTTTGATCGCCTCGAGCACCCGGGCCATGAGCCTCTCGTCCGGCCCCCTCACCGCCACCACGATGCAGAACTCGGTGGCGCCCAGCGCGGCGCTCTCGCGTGCCGCCGCCAGCAATTCCTCGATCAGCATTAGCCTCGTCGGGCGCACCGGGGACCCGAAGCGGGACGACTGGGAACAAAAGGCGCAGTCCTCGGGACACCCCGCGGTTTTGGCCGAGATGATGGATTCGACTTCAACCTCAGAGCCGCGCCGGGCGAGGCGCACCTCGTGGGCGAGCGCCGCAAGAGATGGCACCCATTCGTCTCCGAGGCACGCCAGAGCTCCCAGCTCACCTCGATGCAGGTCGCGGCCCTCGTCCAGCAGCGCGGCCGCCGCCGAAGAAAGGACAGAGCGTGGGTTCATACGAAGGCCTCGGGAAGGAGGTTTGATGCCGCCGCGAAACGCCGGGCGAGCGCGGCAATCTCGACTTCCACTTCCAGGTTCTCCTTTTCGGTCAGCCAACGAAGGTTGGTGCGATGCACCGCATCGGCCGCATCGTACCGGTTGAGGAAGACAACCGCCGGCGTTTTCCCGAAGGCGGCGGTCGACAGCACTGCCGCATTGATGGCGCCCAGTCCGGCGGGGCAGACCACCACCACCATGCCGGCGCCGGCACCCTCAGCAAGCCGGCAAGTGTCGGCGTCTTCCGCCAGCGGAGAGCGCGGACCTCCGACGCCCTCGATAAATACCAGGCCCCTTTCCGGAAGCCTCATCTCGGCAAGCAGATCGGAGAGGGTCAACGGCTCGCGCCCCAGCTCCCGGGCGGCAATTGGGGGGGCCATCGCCAGGGGGTAGCTTCGGTGCAGGGGGCAGACCTCGTCCTCCGCAACCCCCGCCGCCGCGGCCAGGATCGCAGCGTCCGGCGGTCCAGCGGTGGGGTCGAAGCTTTGGACCGGCTTTCTCACCGCCGCCCCGACCCCCCGGCCCTGCAGGATCTCGAGCAGCCGGACGGTGACCCAGGTCTTGCCCACCCCGGTCCCCGTGCCGGACACCACCGTGACGAAAGCACCCATCAGGACACCGAAGCAAGTCGTTGCGGGACGGGCGCTCTGCTGCAGCAGAACTGGATCACTTCGTAGGTCACCGGCACCCCCGCCGACCCTCTGTACCGCCGGTCGTAGCGCGCGACGGCTTCCCGGAGCATGCGGTAACCCGCCCATCCGCGGCCCGCCGAAGGGCTGTAGGCCGCTCCGGTCGATTTCAGCTCGGCGAGGAAGGATGCCGCGTCCGGATAGGTCAGGGTGGCCGTCTCGGACTCGGCCCACACCGGCTCCAGCCCGGCATCGGGCAGGCCCCGCCGCCAGAATGCCGCCGCCGGCAGGGAGAGCCCGCCCGCAGCGCCCGGCCCGGCCTCGGAAAGGATCTCGAAGAGCTCCGCGAAGGTCCCCGGTCCGAAGGTGGCGTGCAGCATGACCCCTCCGGGTCGCAGCGCGGAGGCGAGGCGCCCGAGGGCGCCGATAGGATCCTCGAACCATTGCAGGGCCGCGCTGGAGCACACGAGGTCGAAGGAGCCGGCGGCCCATAGAGCCGATTCGGCGTCGGCGGCGGCGAATCGCACCCGTGGGTTTGACCCCAGGTTCTCCGCCGCCCGGCCCAGCATCGGCGAGGCCAGGTCGATGGCCGTTATCTCGGCATCCGGGAACCGTCGGGCAAGCAAACCCGTCAACGAGGCGGTGCCGCAGCCCAGCTCAAGGATTGCCGGCGAGGCGGGAAGGCCAATGCCGGCCGCGGCGTCGGCCACGGCCAGAGCCATCGCCCGCTGGATCCGGCAATAACGGTCGTAGCTATTGGCCCAACGGCCGAACTGCTCCGCCACCTTGGCCTTGTCGATACGGCTGCTCAACGAACCGCTGCGGCGAGGGCGGAGACGGCGTTTTCGATCTGCTCCGGCGTGTGTTCGGCGGTAAGCGAAAAGCGCAGCCTGGCCGTGCCGCGCGGCACGGTCGGGGGCCTGACCGGGACCGCGAGTACACCGGACTCCCCCAACGCAGATCCGGCCGCGACCGCATCTCCCGCGGCGCCGAGTATCACCGGGACGATCTGCGTGGTGGAGGCCCCGGTGTTCATCCCCGTCGCGGCCGCGGCTTCCCGGAACGTTTGTGCGCTCCGGCGAAGGCGTGCCCGTAAATCGCCGGCGGCGTCCACCACGTCTACGGCGCGGGAAACGGCGGCCACCACCGCTGGCGGCAGGGCCGTCGTGTAGATAAAGGTCCGGCAGGCGCTTACCATCAGTTCAATCCAGGGCCGCCGGCCGGAAAGGTAGGCGCCGTAGACGCCGAACGCTTTGCCGAAAGTCCCCATGGCAATGTCGACCTCCCCGGCGACCCCGGCCTCGGCCGCCAATCCCTCACCTCGGGGGCCGAACACGCCGCCGGCATGCGCCTCGTCGACCATCAAAGCGGCTCGGTATCGCTGCTTGAGTTCGGCGATGTCGGCCAGCGGTGCGGCGTCGCCGTCCATACCGAAGACGGTCTCGGTTACGATCAGCTTCCGGCGGCCTGGTTCGGCCCGCAGCATCTCTTCCAGAGCCTTCATATCGCGGTGGGGGTAGCGATGAAGTTTCGCTCCCGAGATGCGGATCCCGTCGACGATGCTAGCATGGTTGAGCCGGTCGCTGAAGACCGCGTCGTTTCGTCCCACCAGGACCGGAATCGCCCCCGCGTTGGCGAGGTAGCCGCTTCCCAGCACGATCGCCGCCTCGCTGCCCTTGAAGGCGGCCACCTTCCTCTCCAGCGCCCGAACCGCCTCGTCGTCGCCGGCCATGAGCCGTGAGGCGGTGGACCCGCTGCCATGCTTGCTCGCTGCCGAAGCTGCCTCTGCAATCGCCGGATGGTGGGAAAGCCCCAGATAGTCGTTTGAGGAAAAGTTGATGAGCGTCCGGCCATTTCGCTCTATCAGGCCCCCGGGCAGCCTCCGGGAAACCGTGAGCCTCCTCAGCAATCCCTCCTTCTCCAGTCGTGCGAGGCGTTCTTGCACCATCTCGTCCCAGGAGCCGGCTACCTCCGGATTCCGGATATATGCCGCGGTCGTCACCGCGAGGTCACTTCGGTCGTCGCCCGGACCAGTATGGAGGCCATCTCTTTGAGCTCGTCTGAGGTGCTGGCCAACGGGGGCATGAACACCACGACGTCTCCCAGCGGCCGGGTGATCATCCCGAGCTCCCTCGCCCGGCGGCACACCGCCATTCCCATCTGCTGCTTTAAGACATACGGCCGGCGGCTCGCCCTGTCCTCGACAAGCTCCACGCCGGCCATCATGCCGAGCTGCCGGATATCCCCGACATTGTCCAGGTCGCGCAGCGGGGAAAGTCCCGCACGGATCACCTCCGCAGACCCGGCGGTCCGTTGAATCAAGCGGTCGGTTTCAAAAAGCTCCAGGCTGGCCAGCGCGGCGGCACAGGCCAGCTGATTGCCGGTGAAGGAGTGGCCGTGGAAAAAAGTCTTGCGCTGCTCGAAGGAGCCCGTAAAGGCATCGTAGATCCGGTCGGTTGCCAGCGTGGCGGCCAGGGGCAGGTAGCCGCCGGTCAGGCCCTTCCCGATCGCCATGAGATCGGGGGTAACCTCCTCGTGCTCACAGGCAAACATGCGTCCGGTCCTGCCGAACCCGGTGGCGACCTCATCGGCAATCAGCAGCACGTCGAAGTCTCTGCAGAGCTGGGTGACGCCGCCCATGAACCCCGGAGGCATCGTTACCATCCCGGCCGCGCCCTGGATCATCGGCTCCGTGATCAGGCAGGCCGTCCGGCCCGCCTCCCGCTGGAGGGTTTTCTCCAATTCGGACAGGCAGTAGACGGCGCATTCCTGCGCCGTCCCGCCGAACCGGTAGACATCAGGAAAAGGTACCCGGCCGACCGGCATCATCAGGGGTTCGAAGTCGGCGCGGAAGATGTCGATTCCCCCCAGGCTCATGCAGGCCACGGTATCCCCGTGATAGGCATTGGTGAAGGCGAGCATGCCGGCTTTTTCCGGCCTTCCGATTCGCCGCCAGTAGGCAAAGGCCATCTTCACCGCTATTTCGACCGCCGTGGCGCCGCTGTCGGAATAAAACACTTTCGCCAGACTGCCGGGCGCTATCGAAACCAGCTTTTCGGCGAGCTCTATTGCCGGGATGTTGCCCATTCCAAGAAGGGTGGAGTGGGACACCTTTTCAAGCTGGGCGGTTATGGCCCGGTTGATCTCGGCCCGGTTGTGGCCGTGAATGTTGACCCATAAAGAGGAGTTGCCGTCGTAGTACTCGTTGCCCTCGACGTCGGTGAGCTTGACTCCCGAACCGCCTGCAACAATCACCGGCTCCGACCGCAGGTAATCCTGCATCTGGGTAAACGGGTTCCACAGGAAGCGGCCGTTGCTCTCCAGAAGCGATGAGTAACTGCTTGCGTGCTCCCCGGCGACAGGCAGGCGGCTGCGTACTAAGGTCACGATGCGATGATCCTAAGCGCTGGTTGGCCCGGATGCAGCCGCGATGGCTGAGGGCCCTTCCTTCGTATGGGTGCCCGGCTGGTCGTCGTCGCCGGCGATATGGGACGGGCAGATTTCCAGGCTCCAGGGCTGCCGGCACCTCACCGTCGACTTCTCGTCCTGCCGCCGTCCGGAGGACTTTCCGGCGGCCGTCCTGGAGGTCATCGGGCGGGCGGGGACCGGCCCCATGCTCGTGGGTTGGTCGCTGGGGGCCATGGCGGCACTGGAGGCCGTCGACGCGGGATCCGCCGCGGTGTCGCGTCTGCTGTTGGTGGGATCCACCGGGCAATTCTCCGCCTCAGACGCCGCTGTGGGCTGGCCCCCCGCCGCGCTGGAGACAATGAAGCGCAGGCTGGACCGCCGGCCCCAGGAGGTCCTGGAGGGTTTTCACGAGCGGATGTTCTCTCCCGCCGAGATCGAGGAGGGGGCTCTGGATGCCTGGAACGAAACGGGCCGCGGGGACTGGGCCGTGGAAACCCTCAAGGCGGGCCTGGATTACCTCGGGGGCTACCGCGCCTACGAGCGGCCCCCGCCCGCGGTTGCCGTACACCTGCTTCACGGAGATCGGGACAAGGTCTGTCCGCCGGCGGCGGCACAAAAGCTGAGCCGGTGGGCAACAGCAGGCTTGACGGTCTTCGAAAACGCCGGCCATTGCCCCTGGCTGACCCGACCGGATGACTTCCATCGCTGGCTCTCGGAAGCCGCAGGCCCCCCCTAGCGTGCTTGCATCCTTCCCGCCGCTCTCCTACAGTTGTTAAAAGGAATTACATGGCTGTAATTAAGAGGGAGGATTTTTTGGATCATCCGCCGCCGAACTTCGGGGACAAGGAGAGACAGATCCTTGAGTTCGAGAATTACTGGTGGAAGTACGCAGGGGCGAAGGAACGCGCTATCCGGGCCAAGTTCGAGATTTCGGCGACTAGGTATTATCAACTGCTAAACGCCATTATCGATATGCCGGAGGCCCTCACGTACGACCCCATCCTGGTGAAGCGACTGCAGCGCCTGCGCGCCTTCAGGCAGCGCCAGCGCACCGCCAGGAAGCTCGGCGTGAGGATCAACAACAACGGCTAAAGCTTGGGAAAGCACTCACTAGGCGATACCACCGTCTTCTGGCGCTCGCTGGCTCTGGCCACGGTCAGATGGCTGGCAATCGCGGCCATCCCGCTACTCATTCTGTTCGGCCTCTACCGCTGGTTCATCCAGCCCGAGCCCGAAACCCAGCCTGCCGAGGGCACCACTCCTACTGAGTCCGCCGAGCCGGCCACCCTCCCCACGGCCACTGCGTCCCCTTCTCCGGCCCAGACCCTGCCGGCTACGCAGGTGCTCAAAGGCACCGCTAACGTGGCCTTTTTCGAGGCGGCAAAGTCGAAGGTCAGCCGGGCGGGTTACCCCCTCGCCACCAGCGGGGCTACCTCGAAGCCCTACGAGAAGACGACAGTCTTTTACCAGCCCACCTTCGAGGCCGCGGCCCGAAGCCTGGCGGAGCTGACCGGGGCCACGACGGTGGAACCTGCCCCCGCAACGCTGAGCAAGCAAATCCCGCTGACACTGGTAGCCGGCGACGACTGGCGATCGTAGGTCGGTAAGTTAGTTACTCAAATCCACCGATAGGTTCCCACGGGCATCAAGAATAGCCCGCCATGTCCTTCGGCCGGTCCTGGGT
>JBOGWH010000328.1:0-10170 GCA_050692975.1 Actinomycetota bacterium
AGGGCCGCAAGCAGTTTCGTGCCGCCGAGGTCAAGCCCGGCGCTGACCGACATAGCGCTAAATGCTACCCGCTACCGGGCGGCAGGCTAAACGTCACCCGGAGAGGCCACCAGATCAGCTCTCCCTCCCGGCCGGCAAGGTCTTTGCCATTTCCCGGAGAATCGACGTTCCAGCCGTCAACTGGGGTCAGTAGCCAAATACCTTAAGGGAAAAGTAAACCGCGGGAACCACAAACAGCATCGCGTCGATCCGGTCGAGCGCCCCGCCGTGGCCGGGGAAAATCGTCCCCATATCCTTGATGCCGAGGTCCCGCTTCAGCATCGACTCGAAAAGATCCCCGGCGGGGGCCATTCCCGCGATCACGAGCCCGAGCACGAGTGACTCCCACCGGCTCCAGGGACCCAGAGCCGGAGCGATCAGGACCATCAGCGCCACCAGTCCTCCGGTGGCGATGGCCGCGCCCTGCACCGTTTTGTTCGGAGAGATCCTGGGTGCCAGCGGTGTGCGGCCGAAACGTGAGCCGCCGGCGTAGGCCAGCACGTCGTACATCACCGTCGCGGCCAGGGCGACGATCGTCACCCCCCGGCCATCGTGCGGCCGGGCCGCCAAGAGCGCGGCAAAAGAGCCCAGAAAGGGAATGTACGCGATGCCGAAAATCGTCGTGGTGATATTGGTTATGCCTCTCGCGGCGGGTGGGAGGGCCAGAAACCAGACAAACGACGAGACAACCGCCAGAAAGACGACGATGCCTGCAGCCGCCTCTCCCCGGTAGAAGACCCCCAGCATGAGGATACCGCCGGCGACCAGACCCAAAGCCGCTGCGGGAGCCATCCCCGCCTTGCGGGTTGCCAGGTAGAACTCCCCCTGGGCGATGAGGATCACGACGAAGGCCAGCCCGAAAAAGGCTGGAGGTCCTAAGTAGAGAAGTCCTGCGACCAGGGCCCCGAGGGTTATGCCGGTGGCGACGGCCAGACGGAGGTTCCGCTTCCCGGGCCGCGGCTCACGTCTGCGGGCGGAAGTCAAGGAGGGCAATGGTTCAAGGAGGGCAATGGAGCGCCGCGCCCGTCAGACTTCCAGCAGTTCCTGCTCCTTGTGGCCGAGGATTTTGTCGACTTCGGCGACCTTCTCGTCGGTCACCTTCTGCAGTTCCTTCTCGGCCCGGCGCAGGTCGTCCTCGGGCATTCCGCCTTCCTTTTCGAGCTTTTCCATGTCGTGCATGTAGTGGCGGCGGACGTTGCGCACGGCAACCCTGGCCTCCTCGGCCCTTTCCTTGACCACCCTGATCAGGTCCTTGCGGCGCTCCTGGGTCAGGGGGGGGAAGGTCAGCCTGATCAGGGAGCCATCGTTGGAGGGGTTGATGCCGAGGTCAGAGCCCTGAATTGCCTTTTCAATCGCACTGATGGCGTTTCGGTCGTAAGGGGAGATCACCAGCATGCGCGCTTCGGGAACCGAGATGCCGGCGATCTGATTGAGAGGCATCTTAGTCCCGTAATACTCGACCTGGATGCGCTCGACTAGGTGCGGAGACGCTCTGCCCGTCCGGACCATGGCGAACTCCTCCTGCATGGAGGCGATGGCCTGGTCCATTTTATCGCGGGCCTGGGTGATCAACTGTTCGGCCGCCATCTAATACACCTTAGTCCCGACGGTCTCGCCAGAGACGGCCCGCCTGATGTTTCCTTCGACCGTCAGATCAAACACGATGATAGGCAGCTTGTTGTCCATGCAAAGCGAGATGGCCGGCGCGTCCATTACTTTCAGTCCCCTGTTCAGCACGTCGATGTACTCCAGCTCCTCGAAGCGCTTTGCCTGCGGGTTGGTCACCGGGTCGGAATCGTATACCCCGTCTACCTTGGTGGCTTTGAGCAGAGCCTCGGCATTGATCTCCAGCGCTCGGACCGACGCCGCGGTGTCGGTGGAGAAGTAAGGGTTGCCGGTTCCCGCCGCAAAGATGACGATGATGCCGCGCTCCAGATGGCGGATCGCCCTTCCCCGGATGAAGGGCTCGGCGACCTCCTGCATCCAGATGGCGGTCATGACTCTGCACTCGGCCTCGATCTGATCGAGAGCGTCCTGAAGCGCCAGCGCATTGATAACGGTGGCCAGCATCCCCATGTAATCCGCGCGGGCCCGCTCCATACCCATTGCGGCCGCCTGACTGCCCCTGAAGATGTTCCCGCCCCCCACGACGACCGCCGTCTGGACTCCCGATGCCTGTACCTCCGCAAGCTGTCTCGCCAGTGAGGTGACGGTCGATGCATCTATGCCGAAGCCTAGCTTCGGATCGGCGAAGGCCTCCCCTGAAAGCTTTAACAGAACCCGCTTGTACGGCGACTCCATGGCCCCGGCAGGCATATCGGCTATTCCTGTTCGCCCACCGAGAACCTGGCAAAGCGGCTCACCACTACGTTTTCCTTCATGGAAGCCGCTACTTCTCCAATCAGTTCGCCGACCGTTTTCTTGCTCTTTTCGTCCTTTACGAAGACCTGATCCAGAAGAACTCCGCCGGGAGCTGAAAACACCGACTTCAGTTTCCCCTCTACGATCTTTTCGACGATCTCCGGAGGTTTGCCGGCAACCGCGTCGGATTCGCTAAGAATCTTTTTCTCCCGCTCCATGATCTCCGGCGGCATCTGATCGCGGGAAACCCATCTTGGCTGCATGGCTGCGATGTGCATCGCTACATCTTTGCCCAGCTGCTTGAACTCCGGAGTCTTGGCGACGAAATCGGTCTCGCAGTTCAGCTCTACGAGAACTCCCTTCTTAGGAGGCAGGTCGGGGTCGAGCTGGTGCATGTAAACGGCGACCATGCCTTCCTTGGCCGCACGGCCGGAACGCTTCTCGACATCGACCATCCCCTTCTTCTTGAGGATGTCCTTGGCGGCCTCGAAGTCTCCGTCCGCCTCCTCCAGGGCGCGCTTGCAGTCCATCATGCCCGCGCCGGTCAGCTCGCGCAGCTTCTTTACGTCGGAAGGGCCGATGCTCAACGGTGCCGGATCTCTTCTTCGTCTTTGTATTTCGCTTTGAGCTCGGCCTCGATGTCTTCTCCGGGAAGCGGAGAGTCGTCGAGGAGCTTGGCGAACTTGTCCTCCACGGGCACCTCGGTTTGCTTGGTGGCCGGCCCCGACTCCGGGATGAATTCCTCTTTGGCCCGCTTGTCGGTTTCGGACTCCTGCTTGGCCAGCATGATTTCCCATTCGGCGGGAGGCTCCTCACCCCCGGCCGTCAGGGTAATACCCGATGCGGCCGCGGCCTCTGCCGCGGCGATGACTTCGGGTGGCCGCTCGCCCAGCCCTGCGGCAATCGCATCCGCGATCACCCGGGTGAGCAGAGCGCCGGAGCGGATGGCATCGTCGTTGCCCGGGATGATGAAACTCACCTCGTCGGGATCGCAATTGGTATCGACTATCGCTATTACCGGCAGGCCCAATTTGCGAGCCTCTTTGACGCAGATATCCTCCTTGCGAGTATCAACAATGAAGACGGCGTCGGGGCGCCGGTTCAACTCGCGGATCCCCTCGAGGTTTTTCCTCAGCTTGTCCAGCTCGTTGCGGAGCTTCAGAGCCTCTTTCTTGGGAATTTCGTCGAAGATGCCCTGGGCCTCCTGGGATTCCAGGTCCCGCATCCGCAGAATTCGCCGGTGCATGGTTTCGAAATTGGTGAGCATTCCACCGAGCCATCTGTAGTTCACAAAGGGCATCCCGACCCTCCGGGCCTCATCGGCCACAGAATCGGCGATCTGTTTTTTGGTGCCGACGAAAAGGACTATTCCTCCCTTGCGGGCCAGGTCTCTGCAAAAGCCGTAGGCCGCCTCGATACCGCCCATGGTCTTGAGGAGGTCGATGATGTAGATGCCGTTTCGCTCACCGAAAATGAACCTGCGCATCTTGGGATTCCAGCGCCTGGTCTGGTGCCCAAAGTGCACCCCCGCGTCCAGCAATTCCTGCAGCGAAACGACCGCCAAACAACTTCCTTTCGTATTTCGGCTTGGTGCTTGCCTGCAGGGAATGGTCAAACCCTGCGGACGCGGCGAGCCGTCCGGCTTGCGCCGCAGGTACCGATTATAGCGGGGCGGGGCGGGGGCGGCTCAGAGGGTCACAGTTCTGTTGTCGCCGGTCAATGACTGTATGCCCCGGGCCGAAACCGAGCTAGGCGACTCAGAGGGCCCGACCACAGTTGCGTTGTCGCAGGATCTGCCAACCGTATTCGTGGGATCGCCCTATTTCGGTCGGGGCCCCTGGCGGGGTCGTGGGCGCCTATTCCCCCCTTGTTGCAGGCCGCCGCAGGGCTCACGCCACGCCGATTGCCTCTTTGACTCGTGAGCGCAGAGTAAGTACGGCTTTTGTGTGCATCTGGGAAACCCGCGATTCGGTCACGCCCAGTACCTGGCCTATCTGGGACAGAGTCAGGCCCTCGTAGTAGTACAGCCGGACAACTTTCTGTTCCCGCTCGGAGAGCTTGCCGATGGAGTGGGCGATAATCGCTTTCATCTCCTGGTCCTCGAAACTGGCCTCGGGGTCCTCGGCATTGGGGTCTGCAAGGGTATCGACCAGCGATAACTGGGCTCCCCCGTCATCGGCCCCCGACGCCACGTCGTCCAGGGCAGCAATCGAGACGAACGAGAGCCTGGAATAAATATCCTGCAGGTCGTCGTTGCTGATGTCCAGCTCGTTGGCGACCTCCTCATCGGTGGGAGCTCTCTGGAGCTCGTTTTCGAGCTTTCCCATTGCTTTTTCGAGCTGGCGGGCCTTCGAGCGCACCGACCGCGGGACCCAGTCGATCGATCTCAGCTCGTCGATGATGGCGCCTTTAATCCGATTTACCGCGTATGTCTCGAACTTGAAGCCGCGCCCCGGATCGAACTTGTTGATGGCATCTATCAGGCCGAAAATTCCGTAGGAGATCAGGTCCTGTTGGTCGATGTTGGACGGCAAACCCACAGAAACACGGCCCGCAACGTACTTGACCAGAGGCGAGTAATGCAGGATGAGCTTGTCGCGCATCGGGGTTTCCCGCGCGGCGATGAATTGCTCCCAGAGCGCCTCTACTGTGTCGAAATTGCCCCCGTTCCCCCCGGCGGCAAATGGATCCTCGCGTACGCCGTCCGAAGCGGCAGATTTGGCCACGGAAACCCCGCTATCTCGATTTCTCTCTTTTCGAGTATAGGCCGAGAGGACAGATCGGCGTGGAGCTTGCTTCTCACGCGGTCCCCGAGGCGAGGCCGGCCAAAGCAGCGCTTGGCCCAGGCTCACCCTGAATCGTCGGCCAACTCCGCAGGGCTGCTGGAAACGCCCAGTTAGCGGAACCTGGTTACGGCTTCCGACTGGGCTCCGGTATCGAGTGTTCGGGCAGTTTGGACCACATCACCCTCCGTTGCTGGCGAGAATGCGTGCTTAAACAAAACCCCATGCTTCATCCCTCTACCAGGGCCGATCACTTTTTCCTTCCATTGCCCATCGCCAAAGTGAACCTCGATACGCGTCTGCCGATCGGGGTGCCTCATCACGCTTAGCCGATAAAGCACCGTGCGGTCCCGCGTCTCTCGAAACGCCGGCAGAAACACCGGGGGGGTTCTGTTGCGAATCTCGTGGTAACTTCCCAATTCGAGCCACTTCTTGATCGCCTCGTCCATGATTTCCTCTGCCCTGGCTTGTTTCACCTCTAGGTCGTAGCCTTCAGACATCCCGCTCCTTGATTCGCCAATGGCCTCATTGAGGCTCTTAGCACTCCGATTTCCATTTCTTAAGAGCGTCACGCTAACCCCGGTGACCACAAAAGCTGCCGCGACCCGAACCACCAACCGTCGAATGTCCATCGCTTCGAGGGCACACTACACCCGCCGTCTAGAGTTTCGAAGCCGGTCCGCAGCCTGCATGAAACCCCAGGGGGACCTAGCAGGCGGATGGCGGCCTCACTTGCGGCAGCAAAAGACTTATGTCACCGCCAGCGCGAAGCGACCGCCTGGGCAGTGGGTAGCGAGGCCGCGAATTTCCAGTCGCGTCATTACCGCCGAAACCGTCGAGATGGGCATCCGGCAGCGGCGAGCCAGTGTCTCGAGAAGAATCCCTTGAGCCTCCAGGACGCCGAGAACCCGGGATTCATCGGGATCCAGGTGGGGAGATTGCTTTTCCGAGGCCAGGCAGAGCCATCCGAGGTCCTCCAGGACATCCCGCGCGCAGGTAACGAGACGGGCTCCGTCCCGCACGAGAGCATGGCAGCCGGCGGAGGCCGGCGAATGCACGGGCCCCGGCATCGCAAACACGTCCCGCCCGTACTCCATGGCCAGCCGGGCCGTAATCATTGCTCCGCCCTTCGCAGTCGCCTCGACGATCACGGCGGCACAGGAGATCCCGGCAATGATGCGGTTTCGAAGCGGGAAGTTGTGCCGAAGGGCCGGGGTCCCCGCCTCGTACTCGGATATCAAAGTGCCCTCCGCCGCAATGCGTTCGTAAAGCCACCGGTTCCTCTTCGGAAAGCACACGTCGAGGCCGTTTCCGAGTACCGCCACGGTGGCTCCCCCGGCGGCAAGAGCGCCGCGATGAGCTGCAGCGTCTATCCCCCAGGCCAGGCCGCTGACCACGGTTATCCCGGCCTCAGCCAGCTCACGGCCCAGCAGCTCGGCAACTTCTATGCCGTAGCGCGACGCCCTCCTGGTCCCGACAACCGCAACCGCGAGGGCGTTTCCCAGCGACTTTCCGGTCACGAAAAGTTGCTGCGGGAACCCGGAAATCTCGGTCAGAGCCGCCGGATACTCGCAGTCGCCGGGCCGGATTCGCCGGACTCTTCCGGGGGGCCGTAAAGCCCCGCCGCTGCGCGTGGCCGGCCTCTCCCTGCTTTCCCCGGCCAATCGAGACCGCGGCGCCGTCGCTGTCATTTGACCACCAGGTCCCGGACGCTGAACAAGGCGGCAGAAAATGTAGACGTATCAGCTGGATTCTGGGTCATTGACCACCCCGTCTGGCCCCGCCGGTCTGGCCCCGCCGGTTGAAAACTGGACACTTCTGGCCGGTCCAAAACTGAACACTTTCCGCAGTTTGTAAGAGTTTTCGACGGAGCCGCGTCCCAGACGCTGAACAAGGCAGGAAACAAAGACGTATCAGCTGGGGTGTGTGTCATTTTGACCACCCCGTCTGTCGCCGCCGGTTCAAAACTGCCCCTTCCCAGACGCTGCGCAAAGGGGGCAGAAAATGAAGACGTATCACCTGAGGGCTGTGTCACTTGACCGACCCGTCCCAGACGCTGCGACGGAATTGGAAGGCTTCGGCGATATGGTTTTCTTGGATATCCTCGCTGGCTTCCAGGTCGGCGATCGTCCGCGCCACGGCCACCGCACTGTGGATCCCTCTGACCGACGACCCTTCGTGCTCCAGGGCCCGCGACAGGAAAGCCTTGACCCGGGGATGAAGATCTTTGATTGATGGTAGCCGTCCCGCAACGATGCCCGGGCTCTGTTGACGAAATGAAATCGCCCTTTCAACCCGCCCCCGGATCTCGGAAGTGGACCCAGTGTTTTTTTCGGCTTCGAGCAGTTCCGCCTCCGAAAGCAGTGAAACCTCTACTTGAAGGTCTATCCGGTCCAGCAGCGGTCCTGAGAGGCGGCTGCGATACATATCGAGCCGCGTGGGAGGACAGGCGCAATTCGCCCGGGGATCGCCCAGCTTGCCGCACATGCACGGGTTCGCCGCGCCGACCAATCGAAAGTGAGAAGGGAACATCGCCGACGCGCCCTGGCGGCAAACCGTCACGAACCCTTCTTCCAGCGGCTGGCGGAGAGCATCGAGAATGAACGGGGAAAATAGCGGCATCTCGTCCAGGAACAGGACGCCGTTGTGCGCGAGAGAAACCTCGCCGGGCAGAAGAGTCGAACGCCCCCCGCCGATCATCGCCGCCGGAGAGGCGTGATGGTGCGGCGCCCTGAAGGGGCGCTGCGCCACTATCGGTTCTCCTCCGAGCAGGCCCGCCACCGACCACACCTTTGTGGTTTCCAGGGCCTCGTCGATAGTCAGGGCCGGCAGGATTCCGGGCAGCCGCCGGGCCAGCATGGTCTTGCCGCATCCGGGCGGCCCGACCATCAAAACGTTGTGGCCCCCGGCTGCGGCTATCTCCAGGGCGCGCTTTGCGAGCGCCTGCCCCTTTACGTCGCTGAAGTCGGGGGCGCCTTCGGTGGCCTGCTGCAGCAGGGCCTGTGCGGGCCTGTGCCCGTTCCGAGGAGCTTCCAGTTCACCGGCAAGAAATGCCTCCGCCTCGACCAGAGAGGAGGAACCGACTACCTTTATCTCCGGAACCAGGGCGGCTTCGGCGGCATTGGCTTCCGGCAGGAGGATACCTTCGGCTCCGGCATCCCTTGCCGCCAAGGCCGCCGCCAGCGCGCCCCTTACCGGGCGAAGCGCCCCATCGAGGGCGAGTTCTCCGGCCATTACGTACCTGCCCAGGACCGAGGATTCCAGTTGTCCGCAGGCAGCGAGAATCCCGATCGCGATCGGCAGGTCGTACATGGGCCCCTCTTTTCGCAGGTCACCGGGAGCCAGATTGGCGGTCACCCTCATGCTTGGGAAACGGCGGCCGGAATTGCCTATCGCGGCCTCAACCCGCTTGCGCGACTCCCTCACGGCGGCGCTGGGCAGCCCAACAATGTTGAAGCTGGGCAGCCCCGTTTCGAGGTGGATCTCCACCTCCACGGGCCATGCATTCATGCCGAGCAGCGACACCGATGCGACTTTAGGAACCATCGAGCCGGACTATAGCGAGGGGGTATGACATCTAAGGTGTCGTTACCGTGATCTCACGGTTTTGCCTATAGATTCCGTTCTGGATCGGATCGTCGAAGCGGTTGAGGATGTCTATCGCGGCCGCCTCTTACTGTGAAGCTTGGGGGAATTCTTGGATCCTCCGGTTCGAGCGCCTGGAGGTTTGCGATGTCAGGCCTTTGAGTTCGTGACGGCTTCCCATTTGCTCCGGCCGTCTGAGGAGCGGTAGAGCAATCGGTCCTGCCCGACCGCAAACCACTCTCCCGCACCCTGCGCAATCGCCTCGGTCGGAACCCGCATGGCCGTAAACGTCCAGGTCCGTCCCTCGTTTACAGACTCCAGAACGCCGCCCGATGTCCCCGCCAGCAGGCGGCGCCGGTCGCCGGAATCAAGTGCCAGGCAGCGGATCGGCGTCTCGAGCAACTCCCGCCAGCCCCGTGCGTCCTCGGCAGTAGTCCACAGGCCCCCGCTGAGGCCGCCGGCAAACAGACGGAGAGTCGAACCGCTGCGGCGGCCGGCCAGCGCCACAATGTCCTCCCTACCTGGAGGAACCATGATCATTTTTGAGGGATCGCGGCTGGTGGCGAGATCGCCCCCGGCACCCGCGACGGCAACCTCATCCTGCCCGAGCACGGTCACAGCCGTAGGCTGCTTCACCCCTTGCGACACTCTCCGAAAAGTCTTGAGGTCTTGCGTTGCCCGCAGTTCCCCCTCGGAGGCCACATAGAGGATGGGGCTCTCCCGCCCATTTCCGGGAGTCTGGCGCCGAGCCTGTCCGGCAACCAGGACCCGCGAACGTGCAAGGGAAACCACCGGGGCCCACCTTCCGTCGCCTTTCGTGAAAAACGCTTCGGTTGCCGTCGTCGCGATCAGGCCCCCGGGAGCGACCGCCACTGAAAGTACCGGTGCACGGCCGGGAACCGCGTTTGCCGGCCGGCGAGCAGAAAGCGTTGCGTACATTGCCGTGGCCGCTATCAGCATCAGGATTAATGCCAGCAGAACAAGTGGCCAGCGCCTCTTTACTCCGGGACGGCCGGGGACGCTCAAAAGGCGTTTTCGATGTGACGTATGACCGGCCTCTGCCCGGAAGTTACAACGGCGATCACGTCGAAACGGCACTCCTCCGCCTCCCTGCTCCGGTGGGTCGCCAGGAAGGCCTGAGCAGTCCGGCGCAGCTTGACTTGCTTGCGATAATCCACGCATTGCTCGGCCGGAACAAACGATTCGCCCGCCCTTGCTTTTACCTCGACGAAGACAATCATCTGGTCGTTCCGCGCCACGAGATCGAGCTCCCCCATCTTGGTGCTCCAGTTGCGAGCGAGGATTTCATAGCCCAGGCCACGAAGGTAAGAATCCGCCGCGTCCTCTCCGAATCCCTGCATCTGTCGTCTCCGCAGGGCTTGAACTGCCGGGGCGCTCTCGC
>JBOGWH010000329.1:0-2512 GCA_050692975.1 Actinomycetota bacterium
GCTAAACGTGCAGGTACAAACCAACGAGGACTCGCTGCCCCCGCAGACAACGGTCAGAGACATCGGGGAAGCACCCAGCGCGGAGGCAAGTAAGCCGGCCCGCCTGACCGTGGGTTCTCTCGAGCTGGACGTCGAAGGATATCGCGCCTTTTTCGGCGGACGCGAGCTCGCCGTATCCGCTTCACAGATGGAGCTGCTGACGATTCTTATCAGCAATCGCGGAAGGGTCGTCTCCCGGATCGAGCTTTCCGAAGCCCTGGGTCTCGTCAGGGCTCGCAGCGTCGACGTGATCCTTTCATCCCTCCGCAAGGAGATCGGCCGAGATTTCGTACGGAACGTCCGGAGGCGGGGCTGGATAGTGGTCGCCGACGAGCTGGACTGAACGCTGAAACACGTAAGTGACAAAACGGTCACACGAACGTAATAAAGCGGCAACCGTTGCGAAACGTGTAACGCCTAGCATCCACAAGTCGGTGTAGGCCCAGCTCAAACCAAAGGAGGAAAAGATTGTGAAGCTAAAACACCGGATTGGTCTTACTTCGTTGATGGCCGTCATGGGGGCGGTGTTGCTAGGCGCTTCTGCCTGGGCAAGCCCCACCGAGGCCGAAGCCGTTAAGGGCGGCCTCACCCCGGGTGAGTTAAGCCTTAACCTCCTGTGGATCGTTCTCGGCGCGGTGCTCGTCATCTTCATGCAGGCGGGTTTTGCCCTGGTCGAAACCGGTTTTTGCCGCTCGAAGCATGCGGCTCACGTCGTGTCCACCAACTTCGCAATCTTCGGCATCGGGTTCGTGGCTTTCTTTGCAGTCGGCTTCGCGTTCATGTTCGGCGGCTGGAGCTACCCCGGCTACTTCGGTTACGAAACCGCCATCGGCGAAGCGCTGATCGGTTCGGGCAACTGGGTTTTTCTGTGGAAAGGCGGCTTCTTCCTCGAGGGCGGCTACGACGTGGCCGTTATGGCCTTCTTCCTCTACATGGTTGCTTTCATGGACACCACCGCCACGATTCCCACCGGCGCGATGGCCGAGCGGTGGAAGTGGAAGAGCTTCGTCTTGTGGGGCCTTTTCTGCGGCGCCATCTACTACCCGCTGTTCGGGGCATGGACCTGGGGCGGGGGCTGGTTGGCCAAGCTGGGCATAACCATGGGCTGGGGTCACGGCTACGTTGACTTTGCCGGATCCGGCGTCGTTCATATGATGGGAGGAGTTGCAGGCCTCGCGGGGGCCCTGGTGCTTGGTCCCCGTATGGGCAAGTATGGTCCCGACGGAAAGCCCCGTACCCTGGCCGCGCATCACATTCCCATGGCGATGCTGGGAACCTTCATCCTGCTTTTCGGATGGTTCGGGTTCAACGCCGCATCTACCTTCGCGGCCACCGATAACCGGTTCGCGGTGGTGGCGGCAAATACCGCTATCGCAGCCGCCTTCGGCGCCGTTGCGGCAATGTTCTGGGCCCAGATGCGCGCCGGCTTCAGAAAGCCCGACCCGGGCATGATGGCCAACGGCATGCTGGCCGGTCTGGTGGCAATCACGGCGCCGTGTGCTTTCGTCAGGCCCTGGGCGGCCGCCGTGATCGGTATTCTTGCCGGTGTCATCGTTATCGAGTCGATCCAGTTCTTTGAGCGCAGGGGCATCGACGACCCCGTAGGCGCCATCTCGGTCCACGGGGTAGGAGGGTTGCTCGGGGTCTTGTTTGTGGGGATCTTTGCCGACGGCTCCTACGGTGGAGACTGGAATGCCACAAAGGCCGGCGGGGCCAGCGTCGCCGACAACATCTCCGGGATCCTTTACGGCAACGGCGGTTCCGGCCAGCTGATGGCCCAGGCTGCCGGTGCGCTGACGATTGGTGTCGTGATGTTCGGGATCGCGCTCATCTTCTTCAAGATCCAAAATGCCCTGACGAGAGGCGGAATTCGATCCGAAGCCGCGCACGAGGAAGCCGGTCTCGATCTTCCGGAAATGGGCGTGCTTGCCTATCCGGACTTCTACGGATCGTCGACTGCGGTGGTGGCCGGCGAGGGCGGGCAGCCCTTCCCGGATCCGGTACCGATGGGTCAGGAGCACTCTCGCTAGCGAGAGATCTAACGCAATTGCCCCGGGAAATTCCCGGGGCAATTTGCTTTTCGGGGCCTAGCTCTTCTCGAGAAGGGACCTGTTCACCTTTTCGGCGCGACCCAGGTTGATCCGGGTGAAAACCCCCTGGGCCCCGAGGGCGAGGACGACTCCCACGAATACCGGATGGACCCGGGCTGCTACGGCCATGGCAAGGACCAGCCCCGGCACAAACCAGACCCAGAAGATCTTCATCCAAGGCCGCTGAAGTTGAAACCGGGCGTAACCCACGGCCAGCGGGGCCTCGTCGGGGCCCTGCGCCGGCCGGCCGATGCGCACCAAGCGCCTGATGCGCAGCCGGTCTCTTCTGTCCATCGCGTTCCATTGCTCGATGAACGAATCGCCTTCCGGGATCCTTCGTGGCACCCATGCCTCCTCGCCTGCACGTGGACTCACTACAATAT
>JBOGWH010000330.1:0-5795 GCA_050692975.1 Actinomycetota bacterium
CGTGGTGAGTTTTCAGCATGTGGTGGTGCACGCACAGCAGCGCCAGGTTGTCCAGTGCGGTCGGCCCCTTCAGCGTCTGTTTCACCGGCATTTCAGCGGCGACCGGACACACCTCGGCCGAGCAGGGGCCCAGAATCGACGAGATCTGGACCCGGACCGAGCAGGACCTGGGCACCCCCAGCAAGCCCGCCGACACTCCGGGGGAGGCCGGCGTCTACGAGAAGGGGCCCTGGCTGAGCACCCGCGCCCGCATTTTTGTCAACGTCAAAAAAGAGCACTATGTCCGGGGCGGCTTCAAGGCCCCGAACGGAATTCAAATGAGCAGCTCGTTTAATGCTGAAACAAACGCTCACGTTGCAATCTACTTTTCGGCTGAGGCTTACGTCGAAACCATCGGCGGCGGCCAGCGCCGAGACCGGAGCGATTCCGGATCTTGCTGAGGCGGCCCTCCTGGGGATGGGCAAGTACTCGGAAGGCGATAATACCTCCGGAGTCGAAGCGGTCATCGGCCGCCGTAACGTACTGACGATTCTCTGGGACGCAAAGCGCCCGGACCACCCCAATGACATCACCCCCGACGAGCTCGACACGGCTTTGGGATACACCGCGGGCTACTACGGCAGCGTTTCGGGCGGCCGGTTCAAGCCCGACAACGCCGGAGTGCTGGGGCCTTACGACGCAATTTACGACCAGGCCGACCACTACTGGAACCACCCCGAAGAAAACGGCGAAGGGATCTGCCAGGACGGGTACACCAGCGGTGCTAAGCACCGGCGTTCTGAGGCGATCAAACTAGCCGACACCGACTTCAACTTCTCGGCCCACGACCGCAACAACGACGGACGGGTCGACCCCAATGAGCTGGCGATCGTGGTCGTCTACAAGGAGATCAGCTCCGGCAGCGGCCTTGTTTTCGGACAGGCGCTCCAGTCCGTATCCGCCCAGAGCTGCCCGGAGCATGAAGCGCTGGAGCTGGATGGGGTGCAGATCACCGGGGCCATAGATTGGTTCGTCGACCGCCCACACGAGGACTGGATAGTTTTGGCGCATGAGTTGGGGCACGGTGTGGCGATAACGCTGGATGGGCAGGCAGGCTGGTACTCCGGGCGCTATGCCCTGCTGTCCGGGCCGTGCCCGGCGGGGCCGCCGCCTCAGGGCGACGCCCCGTTGAACAATGTCCTCGCATGGGCCGACTGCAGCCCCAGTCCGTACAACCTTCGCAATTGGTCCGCTCTTCCGGTCGGCGCCGACCCCCTGGATCCGCCGTCAACCGAGATGAGCTACCACGTTGCAATAACTCCGTAGGCAAAAGTGGTGCAGCGGGTCCCGGAGCCAACTTGTCAGAACCTGACATCAAATTAGGCCGATGGATACGCCGGGCCGGGCGGATAGTACCCGCCGGTCCCAGGCCCCGGCACCGGCGGCGGCGCCGTGTACATCCCCGACAACTCATCGTCATCCGAGGCCTTGATCGCGGTGAACCCGAACAGGGCGACCCAAATCGCGATGAGAGCGCCGAGACCCGTAAAGGCCGCAATGGAGGGCCACGCCGGACCGCCGTGTGCCTCCCGCAGCAGTACCTTGATGTTCTGGAAGAACGGGGTCTTGCGCTCGGCAATCGCCGGCACGGCCGACGCTCCGATCTCCGGGTCCGCCGGCATGTAAACCGGCGCGGCCATGACCTCATCGCCGCGGTTCAGGCTCAGCGTCGTTTTCCATTGACCCGTAATGGGCATCGCCTTATCGGTGATATAGCGGCCGGGCCCCACCTTCTCCATCAGGCCGGTAACCGTGCCGCCGCCCTGCCAGCTCTTGGCGACGAAAGCCTCCGCGGACTCGGCCGCGTTCGGCGGGTCGAGAATCGCCTCCACCTTCGCGTGATCTCCCTGCCGGTGAAGCCTGATTGTCACGTCTACATCGGCGGAGTTGCGGGGCAAAGGAATCCAGAAGGCGGCCAGCAGCCCGGCACTCGCGATCGCAAGCGGGGCCAGACCCACCCGGTCGTCTCCGCCACGCCGGAAAGCCCGGGTTAGGCCGGCGCCGATCACAGCTGCCGAAACCCCCGCCACCAGGGAGAGAATCAGGGCCTTCGGCCCAAACAGCGCACGGGGCGGCATCCATCGCTGGGCCAGAATCAGCGCCGACTCGGCGGCAACCCCGATCGTGCCCGCGGCCGCCCCGGCGGCAAGGGCGAAGTTCAGTCGCCTGGAGGTCCCCATCAGGGCGGCTACGCCCTCGACCACCAGCGCCATGAAGATGTAAGAGGGGAACCTGGGGAAGGTGTGCCCGACCGTGCCGGTGAGAATGGCTCCGATTAGCGCCCGCAGGATCAGGAAGGTTAGGACCACCTTCATCGCTCCCCACCGCCCGAACACGATCCGTGCCGCGGTAAGCGCCATCGCTCCGGCGGCGGCGATCAAAATAGGGTGATAGGAAAGCTGGAACTGCGGAACACCGAAGTCGAACTCACCCTGAAAGGTGCTGAGAGCGACCAGAACCGCGCCCGCGGTTAGAACGTGAATCCCGCGGCCCAGCAGGTTCGGCTGAGACTCCTTCTGGGCTTCGGCGATCATCAACCAACACGCGATCGTGCTCAGGCCCCCTCCGGCAATCAGCTGGAGGTGGCTTGGACTCCACAACGTCACATCGATGCCGTAAGCGTCGTGCCATAGGACATCCAGGGGGAACGCAGCCACGCCGCCGATGCCGCAGGCCGCCAGCGCTACAGCCGACCAGGGGATCTGAAGGCCGAGCATCCTGAAGCCGACTTTTGCCTTCTCGACGGTGGCCATTATCACTGCAACGGAAGCTGCAAAAACGAGCCCGCCGAGGCCGACCAGAATCATCACGTGGGAGGGAGTAAAGAGGCCGTCGTCGCGGCCGTTATCGATGTGCCACGCCACGTCCCAGTAAAAGCCGTAAACCGCGATCCATAGGATTAACAACGCGGTCAGCACTCCGCCCATCGCCCATCCGGCGTGGCCGGTCGCGCGCTTCAGGCTGTCGGAGATGCTTCCAAAAAAGAAGGTCAGGTAGTTGCGGTCGGTGCTGTTACCGGCGGCAAAAAGGCTGAGCGAGATAAGCGCATACAGGGCGAGCGGCACGGCGAGGTACATCGCATTGCCAATGGTCCACTCCTGGTTGACCAGGCCCTCGGTGCGACCCGCAGCGTGGGCCAAAACGATGGAAGTCACAGCTTGCCTCCCGATGGATTCATGCGACCCTACCTCCTTTTCCGTTCCGGGCTCTCGGGTCGAGCAACCCGATTTACTTTCGTTTTCGAATGCTACATAATTTGATGATACATGTCAACGGGGCTTCCGGGAGTTATCCTGTGCAGAAGATGCCGACCCAGATGACGATCGACCAGCTGGCCAGGGAGGCCGGGACCACCAGCCGCAACATCCGCGCGCTGCAAACCCGCGGTCTGCTCCCTCCCCCATCGCTGGTGGGAAGGACCGGCTACTACGACGAAGAGCACCTTGCCCGCATCAAGCTGGTTACAAGCCTGCAGGAACGTGGATTTGCTCTCGGATCAATAAGGGAACTGATCGACGCATGGGAGCACGGTTCCAGCCTCGGCGATCTGATCGGCTTCGGTGAGGCTCTGGGGGCACGCTGGTCCGACGAGACTCCTTCATTCGTGACCCGCGAAACACTCGAGAGCATGTTTCCCGAGATCGCAGCGGACAGGAGACTGCTGGACCGGGCCGTCTCGCTCGTCCTGGTCATTCCCGAGCGCGACGGCTTCGCGGCCCCCAGTCCCAGGCTGCTGGCTGTGGGCGCCGAACTGGTAAAAGCCGGGATTCCGCTGTCGGCCGTGCTGGACGAGGCGGAGGCCCTGAAAGCCGACACCGCCGGGATCGCCGAGCGTTTCGTGCAGATGTTCCGACGCCACATCTGGGAGCCCTTTCTGGAAGGCAAAATGCCCGAGGCCGAGCTTTCGCAGATTACCGAAACCATGCTCGGGCTGCGGCCTCTCGCCGGCGAATCGGTGCAGGCTTTCCTGGCCCAGGCAATGGAGCGGGCGATCGAGGCCTACACGATGCAGGACCTGCAAAGCCAGGTGGCGGCAGGAGGCGAAACAGGCGGCTAGTCCGGAATAAGGCCTTTCGGTAAATTCTCCCTGCCGGTATAGGGCCCCCGAACGGGGTATAGGCTTAAGCGAAAGGGAGATCAAGCGCAATGGCCGAGACAACTCGGGCTTCCGACGCCGTGAAAGACGACCAGGACTCATCGTACTGGGGAGAATTTTCGCTGGGCGTTTCGGAAAGGCTGGCAACTGAGGCAGACACCGACGGCTACCAGAGTGCCGTCAGGCGTTGCCTGCCTCGCGCATTGCAGCGATACGTTCTGGATGAGAGCCGTGCGCTGTGGTGGCCCCTGGTGCGCGCCGACCTGTCGGAAACGACGGCAGTGGATCTTGGGGCCGGGTGGGGGGCCATATCCGCAGGCCTGGCCAGGACCGGTGCCCGTGTGATCGCCGTGGAGAAGATCCCGGTGCGGGCCAGGTTCCTGAAAAAGCGCCTGGAACAGGAAGGCCTGGACAATGCGCACATCGTCGCGGCCGATTTCAACGCCCTCCCCTTCCGCCCTGGTTTTGCAGAACTCGTCGTCGCCAACGGGGTCCTGGAGTGGGCCGGGACGTTTTCCGAGGAGCCTTCCGTGCCGGCGGCGCAGTTGAAGTTCCTCGAAACCTGCCGCCGCCTGATCAAGCCCGACGGCTCGATCTATATCGGGATCGAGAACCGGTGGAGTCCTTTTACGCTGCTGGGCATGCGGGACCACACGGGACTCTGGGGAACCAACCTTCTGCCTCGCCGCGTCGCGGACGCCGTGGTCCGCCTGCGAGGGATGAAATTCGCAGGCGGGGACGAAAACGTAAAGGGAGCGGCCGCCGGCTACCGCACCTACACATACGGGATAAGAGGTTACCGGCGGCTCATCTCCCGGGCCGGTCTGGAACCGGTGTTTTTTGTTCCCATCCCCGACTACAACCGCCCGGCCATCGTCCTGCCGCTCGAGCCCCACCGCCGCCGGGTCGCATCACATGCGATCGACCTTGCACCGCCGGCCAACATGCAGCAGGCGGTGCTGCTGCGGCTCGCACGCATAGCTCTGGCCCTTCCCGGCTTCGAATATCTCGCTCCCTGTTACAGCATCATCGCCGGCGCCGAAGGCGATTGCGGGAGGCGGGCCAAAGTCGGCGCAACTCTGACGACCTGGGTCCTGAGAGACGATGACCGCGAGGCACAGCGTCTGACCGTCGGATCTTCAGGGCATTTCGAAAGCTCCTCGGTCGAGGCCGGGGGCAAGAACGCCCTGTGGTCGCTTTACCGGCTGATACCCCGGCGAAGGAAAATCGGCTCCGTCGGCACGGCCGTGTGCTCCGAGCTTCGGTCTTTTCACGACCGCCGGCCCCTCCCCGATGCAAACGGGGCTTCGATGGCCGCGGTTCTGCGCGCCCAGCCCGGAGTCGAAATGCTCTGGAGGCTTGCAGAAAACGCTTTTCCCGAGCCCGTCTTAAACCGACGGGTCTCAGTCCACGGACGATGCTGGCTGGGCAATGCGACCGGTGCTGCGGGCGGAATGAGGCTGATCGGAAGCGTGGAGCCCCCAAGCGCCGGGACCGCTCTTGACGATCTACTGTGCCTGTGGCTTACGACCGCCCACCGTCTCTGCGCCCGCATGGGCCCCGCCCGCACAGAGAAGGTGATGCGGCGTTTCGTCCCTGCCTGCCTTGAGGGGTACGGGGCGCGCACGGCACCCCTTCCTCAAAATGAACGCTTTGTGGG
>JBOGWH010000331.1:0-3528 GCA_050692975.1 Actinomycetota bacterium
GCCTTACCCTGGTGACTTCGCACCCGGCCTATTCGTCCGGCAAACGCCTTGCGGTAGCGGCAAAGCTACAGGGGGGAGCGCCCGGCGCCTCCCCGGCGGCGGGGCCCTTCATCGTCGGAGAATCCGAATCCGGGCTGGCCGGAGACACCTCGGCACTGGGCCCGCTGGTGCTTTGGCTTCAGGCGCTGGCGGCCCTGGCCTGGCTTACCTGGCGGGCCGCGAGACGGTGGCCGGCCACGGCGGTTTACGTGATCGCCTCGCCGCTGCTTCTGGCCGTCATCTTTATGGCCTTTACCCAGCTCAGCCGGCTGCTGCCGGCCACCCTGTGAATACCGCCCCGGGCACCCTCGTCTGCCGGGACCCCCAGAGCCCCGTCACTCTGCGGCGCCACCTGGACGCCTTGAAGCGAAAAAAGGCGAGGATGGTGATGCTTCTCGGCGCCGGTCTGGGGGTGGCGGCCGCCGTGTCGTACCTGACGACTCCGGTTTATCAATCCCTCACGAGGCTGGAGATCCAGCCGGTCGCTTCCTCACCGCAGGCCAGCCAGATGCTTGAAAACGTGGTGGATCCCGCCAGGCGCCTGCAGACCCAGGTCGAACTGATCAAAAGCCAGCCCGTCCTGCTGAAGGCCGCCGAGGGCTTAAAGGAGTCCGATGTTGCCGCATTACGGGAGGGGCTGGATGTTCGCCTTTTGCGCGATACGCAGATAGCCGAGGTAACCGCAACCGACGGCTCTGCCGTCAAGGCCAAGCTCCGGGCCGACGCCGTGGCTCAGGCCTACATCGCTTACCGCCGGGACCGGGCGATCGAGCAGACGGTGGCACTGAAGGCGGACCTCAATGCCCGGCTGGAAAGCCTGCGAAAAGACCTCTCCGCTCTTGACAAAAAGATCGCCGATGGGCGGGTCGAGGTCGAAGCGCAACGCAGCCAGCTTCTCGTGCGGATGGGTGTTTTGGAGTCGGAGAATCTGACGATTCCCGAGGCAGAAAGCCTCAAGAATGCGGGAGGAGCCATCATTGAAGAGGGGGCGGTTTCCGGCAAGCCCATCCGGCCGAATTGGCCGGTTAACCTCGGCCTGGGCGCCGCCGTAGGACTGCTGGCGGGAGTCGGCCTGGTCTTGCTCGGCGACAAGCTCGACAACAGGCTTAACTCAATCGAGGACATCGAATCGGCCGCCGGCGCCAACGTACTGGCGTCGATCCCCGCGCTGCGCAACCGGTCGATCATCCGGCGCTCTCTGGTGGTCGTCTCGGACCCGAAATCCCGGGCGGCGGAGTCATATCGCACGCTACGGACGAACCTCCGCTTCGCTTCCCCCGGGCGGACCCTGCGGACCCTGCTGGTCACCAGCCCGCTGCCGGGAGAGGGGAAAAGCACCGTGGCCGCCAACCTCGCCGCAGCCGCCGCAGAGAGCCGCACGGCGACGGCTCTGGTTTCCGCCGACCTGCGCAGGCACGCCACGCTGTCCAGGCTGTTCAAGGCGTCGGGCGCCAGGGGCTTGGTCGACGTGCTTAGAGACGGCGCCCTTGCTCATCAGGCCGTGCACGCTACCGAAATTGCCAACCTGCGCTTCGTGCCTTCAGGAGGAACACCGTCCAATCCGACCGACCTGGTGGGCTCGGAGCAATTTTCTTCAATGATCGACTACCTTGCCGACGAGTCGGAGATGGTGATTCTCGACGCTCCGCCCGTGCTCGGCCTGGCCGATGCCAGCCTGATGGCCGGCCGGGTCGACGGCGTGCTGCTGGTGGCCAACATCGAAATCTCGGGGAGGGGAGCACTCATCACCGCCGCTACCCAGATTCGAAGGGCCGGCGGCCGCATCGTCGGTGTGGTCGCAAATGCAATGGACTCCGACGGCGCCTATGCCTACTACTCCCTGGTCCCCGACAGCCTCGAGAACGACCGTCCGGTCACGGTCCAGCTGGAGACGCAGCCTGCGCTTCGTGCGACGGAGACCCGGTCGGGTGAGGCGGGATGAAAAACGCTTCATTTCGAGTCCTGGGGGTGAGGGTCGACGCGGTCCAGATCCCGGATGTTGTGGAGGTCATGTCGCAGTGGATTGCCGAGCCCGGCGGATGCCGGTCGATCGCAGCGACCGCCATGCACGGCCTCCTCGAGGCAAAGCGCGACCCCCAGTTCCGCCGGGCTCTGGACTCCACCGACATGGTGGTCGCCGACGGCACGCCGCTGGTACTCATCGGGCGAAGGCGCGGCCACGACCTTCCCAGGCGTGTCTACGGACCCGAGCTGATGGCCACGTTTTGCCGGGAAACCGGCCCCGCGTATTCCCACTACCTTTACGGAGCGGGTCCAGGAGTGGCCGGCCGTCTCGGCGAAGTTCTTCACAACCGCCACGGCTGCCGGATTGCCGGCTTTTCGACGCCTCCGTTCGGCGAGCCGTCCGAGAGCGAACTGGATCAAGCGGTCGAACACATCAACGCCTGTTCTCCGGATGTTTTGTGGGTGGGGCTCAGCTCCCCCAAGCAGGAGAGGTTCATCTCTTCGGTAAAAGAAAGTCTCGGCTGCCCGGTTGCCGTCTCGGTCGGGGCCGCATTCGATTTCATTGCCGGGACGAAAAGCTCTGCTCCGCGCTGGATGCAGGAGCACGGTATGGAATGGTTTTACCGGCTTTCCCGGGAGCCGCGGCGGCTCTGGCGCCGCTATCTCATCGGCGGGCCGCAATTTTTGTGGTACGTCGCCACCGATCGGGGCCCCCTTATCGACCCACCCGCAAACAGCCCCCTGCGATGAGCAGGGCTGCGGCGGTCGAAGCTGCACCGCCGGCACAGAGCAAACCGCAAAGAGGCCCGGCCGGAATCTGGCCCGGCCTGGCCGACTACGGCGTCTCCAGCCTCACCAACTTTGCTTTGTCGGTTCTGGTCGCGGCGTCGGTGCCCGCCCGTGAATTCGGGGCCTTTTCGCTGGCGTTTGCCACCTATCTGCTGGCCGCCGGGGCGGGGCGGGCGCTGGCGGGGGAGCCGCTCATGCTGCGCTTCAGCGGCTGTTCGAAATCGCAGTGGAGAGCCGCAAGCTCCGGGGCGATGGGTTGCTGCATCGCGGTCGGTCTGGTCTTTGCGGCGGGGTGCTGGACGGCGGCCGCGGCCGGACTGTATACGGGCCCGTTTATTGCTCTGGGTCTCGTCATGCCCGGGCTGGTTTTGCAGGACGGCTTCCGTTATTCATTCTTCTCCGCCGGCCTCTCCGGCCATGCCCTGGCCAACGACTTTGTGTGGGCTGCAATCGAGCTGCCGGCGATCGTCTTGCTGGTCTCCGGCAACCGGGCGAGCGTTGCCGCCTTGATCCTTGTGTGGGGCGGCTCGGGTACCGTCGCAGCTGCGGTGGCCGCCCTCCAGGCCCGGGTGTGGCCGGCCGTGCTTTCAACCGGCCGCTGGCTGAGCACGCAGCGCGACCTGGCCCCCCGTTTCCTCGGGGAATTCGCGGCCGCGGGAGGCGCCAATGCGTCAGCGCTGTACCTGACCGCTGGGATAGCCGGCGTGGTGGAGGCGGCCTTCCTGCGGGGTGCCC
>JBOGWH010000332.1:0-1966 GCA_050692975.1 Actinomycetota bacterium
CCGACAGGGCCGAAGGTGTTCACTACATCGTCGCGGTCGCCCGAGATGGCGCAGACCCGACCAAGATCCTGGCCCGCAGGTCCGAGGCCGTGCAGATCACCGCAGACGGCCGCTCCTCGTCAACCGCGGCCTCTTCGTTGTGGGGCGACGCTGGGCAGGCTCTCGGTGAAACCGGCGGCTTTCCCGCCACGGCCGTCGCCGGCATCGGCCTGGGGGCCCTGGCCGCGACAATGGCCCTGTTCGCTGCAGTGGTGGTCCGCCGCAGGAAGGCCGAATCCCGCTAAGCCCGCACCTGGGGGGTTTCATTCACGCAAGTGTGTTGGGGGCTTTGAAGGGCGTCTGCCAACTCTGACACGCCTTGGTGCACAAGTGCGCCCTTTCAGGCGCCGGAAGACCATCCTTGCCCGCTACGAATCGAACGGAAATCTCGATCCCACTTTCGGGCAGAACGGATTGGCCATTTACGACTTCGACCCCCCTGCTGCAAACCACCCCGGCAAGGAAGCCGCCGCGGCAGTGATGATCGACCCGGGGCCCGACTACAAGACGTCACGGCCGGCCTGGCCTCCGGAAAGTTTGCCCTGGCCCGATTTAATAAGGACGGGTCACGCGATTCCTCCTTTGGCGAAAATGGGCTGGCCCTGGGGCCCGCAGGCACCGCGACCTCCCTCGACTTCCAGGTATCCACCGACACGTGGATCCTCGCCGGGAGGACCCAGCCTTCCGGAACACAGGGCGACGATTTTGTGATCGCCCGCTTCACGGGTGACGGCGCCCTTGATACCGGCTTTGGCAACGCCGGAAGAGTTACCGTCGAGATTGGAAATCCGATTCCGACAACCGACGGCGCCGATGGAGTTGTGGCCGGCGACGACGCCGTGTATGCCGTCGGTTACAGCACCTCATTGGGCCCGCAGGAACGCAACACCGCCGCGGTGCGAATATTTTCGGACGGCCCCGACGAGCAGCCCGACGGATCTCTGGATCCGGCCTTCGCCCAGGACGGAATTTTTAGGGGCTCCCCGGGAGGTTTCTCCTCGGCAATTCTGCAAAACGGGCGGCTGATCGCCGCGGGCAGGGCCGGACAGAATCTCGCCCTCACCGCCCTCACCCCCGCGGGCGCACCCGACCCGACATTTGGTTCCGGGGCCGACTGGACGGCGACGGCCGCCGCTCTTCCCGATGGGCCGAGGGGCCTTCCCGACCTGACCTTCGGTTCGCAGGGATCGGTCGTTACGGATATGGGAGACAAGGTCGATGAAGCCTCTGCGGTTGCCGTTGAAGGCTCTGGAGGCGCCCAGAAAATTCTGATTGCCGGCGTGTCCGGGGAGTACTCATTCAGCTATGCCGTGGCCCGCTATCAGGCGGCCGCAGGCGCCGAAGAGGTAAATCTCGAAACAACGATGGCTTCAGTTCCCAACCCAATTGAGGTGGGAGACAAACTTGTATTCACAACGACCGTCCGCAACCATAGTACCGTCCACCACGCCTACGGAGTCGTCCTGAGGACGGAACTTCCCGCTCAGGCCGACGTAGTGTAGTGTCGCTCAACTCGACCCACGGCCCATGCTCGCGCAGCGAAACCACCGTCGTCTGCGACCTGGGGGGGATCCTGGCCGGGACCCAAGCCGTCGTTAACCTTGAATTGATACCGACCGCAACCGGGCTTGCTTCGGCTTCCGCCAATTTCACCACCACCTCCACCGACACCGACTCCAGCGATAATTCGGCGTCCGCCAAGTCGGCCGTGGTCCCGGCAGAAGGGCTATTCACACCCGCCGCGAAAATGTCCGAGCCGAGAACCGGTCACACCGCGACCCTGTTGACCGGTCCCGGCTGCACGGGTGTCTCCGTGCCCCCCTGGTGCGGAAAGGTCCTCATTGTGGGGCCCGATAGTTGGGAGATCTACAACCCGGCTCTAAACGAGTGGTCGGAAACCGGCAGCCACGCAAATCACGGCGTGGAC
>JBOGWH010000333.1:0-1284 GCA_050692975.1 Actinomycetota bacterium
CCGACAGGGCCGAAGGTGTTCACTACATCGTCGCGGTCGCCCGAGATGGCGCAGACCCGACCAAGATCCTGGCCCGCAGGTCCGAGGCCGTGCAGATCACCGCAGACGGCCGCTCCTCGTCAACCGCCGCCTCTTCGTTGTGGGGCGACGCTGGGCAGGCTCTCGGTGAAACCGGCGGCTTTCCCGCCACGGCCGTCGCCGGCATCGGCCTGGGGGCCCTGGCCGGGACGATGGCCCTGTTGGCTGCAGTGGTGGTCCGCCGCAGGAAGGCCGAATCCCGCTAAAGGCCCGCAACCTGGGGGGTTTCATTCACGCAAGTGTGTTGGGGCCTTGAAAGGCGGCTGCCAACTTTGAAACGCCTTGGTGGACAACTGCGCCCTTTCAGGCGCGGCTGCTTGTTCGTCGCGGCGATTGCGGTCCTGATGCTGACAGCATCCTCAGTTGGCTGGGCCTGCACGCTACAGGTTGGAAGATTCCAAGCATGCAGTCCGGTGCCGATGGCGGATCTAGCTTCAAGCACCTGCGCGGTCAAGACCGGCAGCGGCAGCCAGGCGGGCTCAGTCAGCGCCAACGCCGGCGATGCAATCTCGATTACGGCGACCGGCATGAATACCTCTGCGTACAGCATCCTGTACACCGATCCGGCCTTTACCGCAACTAGCAACTGCCATCTTGCCAGCGCGGGGGGAGTGACCTCGATGCTTGGGTACAACACCGGCGGTTCCCCCAATACTGTGATGGGACCCGACTTTAGTGTCGGCACGTACAGTTCCATGATGCTGGGAGGGCCCGCCGTGTATATCCCAGCTGGATCCTCCTCAGGGACCGCCAAGATCTGTACTCAGGACGAACCCAACCGGGTGACCGGCAACCAGCTGTCGATCACCATTCTTGGCGGAGACCCCGGATCGCAGGGTCCCCTACTGGTCGTGCCCGGCAGTGACGATCATCCGCCGGAGGGTCAATTCCAGTCCGGGCCCTCTGGCGGCATCTTTGAACAGGAAAAGAAGAGCCGTGCGGGATATGAGCGGCATCACATGCCGGCGAGGTCCGCCACAGGCCGTCACCCTAACTGCACTCCGGCGATCCTGATGGAGATCGACGATCATCGAAATACTGCTAGCTTCGGAAACACCCCAGGTGCTTCTTCCTACCGGCTTCGTCAGAAGGGACTAATAGGAGCTGGTCGCTTTGACGATGCAATGCAGATGGATATCGACGATGTCCGAGGGAAGTTCGGAAGCAAATATGATGAGGCTATCCTGCAGGCCATAGATTCAATCC
>JBOGWH010000334.1:0-1204 GCA_050692975.1 Actinomycetota bacterium
GATGTACCTCACCGGCAGTGCGGTGTCCCAGGATTTTCCAGTTACTCCGACCGCTTTTCAGCCCAACCGGGCGCCGGTGCCGGCTTTGGACGCCCCCAGCGGAAGTCGCCGAGCCTGGATTCATGAAGACGCATTTTTCTCGGTGATCGACACTTCCAAACCTGGTCTCGCTTCGCTGTCTTATTCCACTTATTTGGGAGGCAGCGGGCGGGACTACGCAACGGCTGTGGCAGTGGACCCACTGGGAAGCGCCTACGTTGTCGGGAGTACCCAGCCTCGCGGGTCCTATTTGCAGAACCTCGGCAGTTTGCCCGGGGTGCCATTCCCGACGACTTTGAATGCCCACGACACCAGCCAGCCCGCCGACGTGATCAAGTCATTCTTGACAAAGTTCGATCCCGATGTGGGCGGAGCCGCTTCAGTTGTCTATTCCTCCGTCCTCGGCGGGAGTGTCGACCAGGGCATAGGGACCGCGGCCAGGGCTGTGGCCGTGTCCCAGATCGGAGAGGCGGTAGTTGTAGGCGACACCCGGCAGCCCGACTTCCCCGTTACGGAAGCCGCATATGACGGTCAATGCTCCTGCTCATCTCCCGATGATCCAGATGTATTCGTGGTTCGGTTCAATAACTCAGGTACCGACCTTTTGTATTCCACATTTCTTGGGGGAGGGGCCCCGGACTTTGGTCGGTCGGTCGCTCTGGGGGTGTTGGACAAGATTTACGTGGGAGGAAGCTCCGCATCGGGTGATTTTCCCAGCAGTCAGTATCCAAAAGCACGGCCCGAATCAGGAGATAAAGACGGCTTCGTAGCCGTTTTGGGCACTGCCCTGCCACCAGACCGGCAACTTGATTGGTCCACGTTTTACGGCGGAGAATTAGACGACGAGGTCCTCGGCATGGCGCTGGCGCCCGGCGGGGGATTGGTGGTTGCGGGCTCGACGAACTCATCGGATTTCAAGACGACAAGGGCCGCCCAAGGCGCCCTCGGCGGGGCCGGGGATGCATTCATCGCAGGGTTCGCTTTCGTGCCGCCGGGACCACCGGAGCCTCCCCTGAACCTAACAGCCAAGTCGGGCGACGGCCGGATAGACCTTTCCTGGAAAGCCCCCGACAATGACGGCGGCCTGCCGGTCACGGGCTACAAGCTTTACCGAAGGAGCCCCGGCGGACCTTCGGCGGAGGCGCCTATTGCAAGCACGCCATCT
>JBOGWH010000335.1:0-3030 GCA_050692975.1 Actinomycetota bacterium
TCGCCGGCCCGAGCGAGATAGTCATCGTCGCCGACTCCTCGGCGGACCCCGGGCTGGTTGCCCTGGACCTGATCGCCCAGGCCGAGCACGGCCCCGGCGGGCTGCTGGCGGTGGTCTGCTGGGATGCAGCGCTTCTTGAAACAATCGACGAGGCCGTGACCAAGGCCCTGGAGGACGCCGGCGCCCCCGACGCCATGGTCGAGGCGGTAAGCGAGGCGGTCGTGGGAATCAAAGTGGCCGGGCTGGACGGCGCGGTCTCAGCCGTGAACGGCATCGGCCCGGAGCATCTGGAACTGATCTTCGATGGGGCCGAGCGGGAGGCGGTCCGTTTCACCAGCGCCGGGGCCATCTTCGTCGGACCCGACTCCCCGGTATCGATCGGAGATTACTTTGCCGGCAGCAACCATGTCCTTCCGACCGGCAATGCGTCCCGGTGGGCTTCGGGGCTGCGGACCTCTCACTTCCAGAAGGCTTCCGCGGTGATCCGCCACACCAAGGAGTCGCTAAAGGGCGCGGCCGATCACATCGAGGCACTGGCGAAGACCGAGGGCCTGCCCCTTCATTCCAAGGCCGTAAAAGCACGCCTGTAGGCGTGAGGATCGGGGTAGACACCGGAGGCACCTTCACAGACCTCCTCGCCCTTAAGGACGGTGAGGTGATCATCGGAAAGACTCTGACGACCCCGGACCAGTCCGACGGGGTGCTTCGGACGGTCGACGAAAGTTCTGTTGATGCCGCCGAGGTCGATCTTTTCGTGCACGGGACCACGGTCGCGACCAACGCCCTTCTCGAAAGAAGCGGGACCAGAACCGCACTCATCACGACCGAGGGCTTTCGCGACGTAATCGAAATAGGGCGGCAGAACCGCGCCGACCTTTACGACCTGACTGCCCACCGCCCCGCCCCGCTGGTCCCCCGCGAGTTGCGATTCACCGTACGGGAGCGCATGGGTCCGGACGGACCGATTCTGGCCCTCGCAGATGCTTCCGCGGCAGTTGAGGCCGTGAGGGCCTCGGAGGCCCAGGCAGCAGCGGTGTGCCTGCTGTTCTCCTACCTGCATCCCGAGCACGAAGCGGCCGTCGCCGAAGAGCTGAAGAGGGCCCTGCCGGACCTCCACGTCTCGGCCTCTGCGGACGTGGTCGGAGAGTTCAGGGAGTACGAGCGGTTTTCGACTGCGGTTGCCAACGCGTATTTGAGCCCCGTCCTGGAAAGGTACCTCGGCCGCCTAGCAGACCGGGTCCGGGAGCGGGGACTTCCGGATCCGCTGGTCATGCAGTCCTCGGGAGGGGCGTCCCCGGCTCGGGTGGCTGCCCGGCGGGCCGCCGCATGCCTTCTGTCCGGGCCGGCCGGGGGAGTCGTCGGTGCGTCGTATGTGGCCGGGTTGAGCGGCTACCGGGAGGCCCTGTCGTTCGACATGGGCGGCACCAGCACCGACGTTGCGGCCATCATCGGGGGCCGGGCTTCGACCGCCACCGAGGGATCGGTCGCAGGCCTGCCGGTGCGCCTGCCGATGGTGGATATTCACACAATCGGGGCCGGCGGCGGGTCGGTGGCGTGGGTCGACGACGGCGGAGCGTTGCGGGTCGGCCCGCGCTCGGCCGGAGCCGATCCCGGCCCCGCCTGTTACGGGCTGGGCGGCCGGGAGCCCTCGGTTACCGACGCCGCGGTCTGCCTGGGCTTCATCCCGCACGGCAGGCGGCTGGGGGGGTCGGTTTCAATCGACGCATCGGCGGCGGAGTCCGCCGTTGAAGGCATAGGACGGCGCCTCGGGCTGCCCGTGGAGGAGGCCGCCGCCGGCATCGTCCGGGTGGCCGAGGCAAGCATGGCCAAGGCCCTCAGGGTCGTAAGTGTGGAAAGAGGCCTGGACCCTCGCCGGTTCGCTCTGGTGGCATTCGGGGGAGCCGGCCCCATGCACGCCTGCAGTCTCGCCGATCAAATCGGCATGGGTATCGTCCTGGTGCCCAGGGCCTGCGGGGTGCTCAGCGCGCTTGGCCTGGCGATCTCGGAAGTCAGGACCGACGCCTCGCGGCCGTTGCATGCCCTGGCGGAGGAGGCCGTTGTAGGGGCGGTGGAGAAGGCCTTCTCGGAGATGGAGGCCGGGGTCGAAGAGCCCGCAGCGGTGCTGATACGAAGGGCCGACCTTCGGTACCGGGGGCAGTCGTTCGAGTTGACGGTCGAAGCCGGCTCCGCCTCGGCACTGGTTGAGAACTTCCACGCGGCCCACGAGCAGAGATACGGCTACCGGATGGATGGAGCGCCGGTGGAGATCGTCACGCTGCGACTGACGTCGGTGCTGGAAGGCAGTAAGCCGGTTCTGTCCGAACCGGCCGGCACCGGGAGGGGTGCGGCGTCGCGCCGGCGTGTCTTTTTCCATCGATGGGAGCAAACACAGGTCTTCGAGCGCGCCTGGATGGGAGCCGGCGACCGCGTCGAGGGCCCGGCCATCGTCGAGTTCGGCGAGGCAACGTGCGTCGTCGGGCCCGGATGGGCGGGGTCAATCGACCCTTCCGGCACGCTGGTTCTAAAGCGGGGCGGCTGATCAGGATGGACGCGATCACCCTTTCGGTGCTCTCGGGCGCGCTGGCCGGCATCGCCGAGGAGATGGGGGCGGTGCTGATCCGGGGGGCGTATTCCTCAAACATCAAAGAGAGGCGGGACTGTTCTGCCGCCGTTTTCGACGCCGAGGGTGCGCTGGTCGCCCAAGCCGAGCACATTCCGGTCCACCTCGGTGCGATGGGCGAATCGGTAAAAGCGGTCATGGGCAAGCAGATCCGGTCCGCAGAGATCTATATCCTCAACGATCCCTACCGGGGCGGGACCCACCTGCCGGACATCACCCTGGTGGCGCCCTGGGCTCCCGAGGCCGGTGAGATAGCCGGTTACGTCGCCGCCCGGGCACATCACTCCGACATGGGTGGGAGCCGTCCCGGGTCCATGCCGAGCGGTTCGACGGAGATCTTTCAGGAGGGGCTGATCATCCCACCGGTGAAACTGGCGGAGGAGGGCCGACTCCAGGACGGGGTGCTGGAC
>JBOGWH010000336.1:0-5952 GCA_050692975.1 Actinomycetota bacterium
ATCGCGATCACGGCCAGGGGCAGGACCACAAGAGCGTGGCGGCCGGGCCACCACCATCCGTGCATGGTCACTGCGGCGAAAACGGCAAACAGCCATCCGGCCGCCAGCGGGAGTATCAGGGCCTGCCAGTCATCGGCTCTTCGTCTTATCAGCGCCACCAGCGCCGCAGGCGCCAGGACCCAGGCGGGCTGCCACGGCACCAGGCCGAATCGCCGGTCGATGAGCAAGCCCGCCAGCCGGGTACTGCGGGCGGCAAGATTGGGCGCCTTCCCCACCGCGCTGAACTCGCCGGCTTCGGCGAAATGCTCACCTGAGGCATACACGGTCCATCCTCCGTACCAGGCCTGATGTGCGGCCGCATAAGTCAGGCCGGCGATAAGCAGAACTCCTGCAAGCTTCACCCCGGCCGCAACACGGCCGCCGCGGGCGAGCCGGTAAAGGGCCAAAGCGGCGAGTACCGCCGCGACGGGGGTGTACTTGATCCCCAGCCAGGGCAGGGCCAGCACCGAGGCCGCCAGGGCGAAAAGCCCTCGCGTTCCCAGCGGCCCGCTGACCGCCGCGACGCCCACCACGACGGCCAGGGCCGCCGGGATCTCCGGATAGACCTGGCTGCCGTAGACCGCCAGCGGAGCCGATGCTGCGAACAGTCCGGTCACCACGCTGGCGGCCCCTAACGGAGCTTTGAAGCGGACCACCGCGGTCCACAGGGTCGCTGCGGCCAGGATTGCAGCCGTTGCCGCCATGAACAGCTTTGCCCCGATCCACCCCCCCGCCGCGACCGGCACGGCCAGCAGAGCCGAAAGCAGAGGGTCGTGAGGGCTGACCATTACCGGACCGGGCTTCTTTAGCGCCTGGGCGGGAAGCCGGGATTGGTGAAAGGGCCGGTAGCGTTTTGCGGCATGCTCGTCGGCGATGTTCAGGTCGGCGTCCTCGGCGAGGCTGATCGCCGTCAGCATGTACTCCGGCTCATCGCCGGTCAGGCGGTTGCCGAACGAGCCTCTTACCCCGGTCACGGCGGCGGACGCGATGAAGGCGATCACGGCTACCGCGGCCGTTGCCCGGCCGAGCGGCCCCAAGGGTTTCAGAGCGATTTTGCTTCGGGGCGGATGACCAGCAGCCACGTCAGAAACCCCGACAATGCCACCAGGGTCAACGCCGCCAGGCTGGCGTCGGCCAGGAAAGCGTCCTCCGTCGCGCTCCAGATCCTGGTGGCCAGAGTCTGGAACCCCGCCGGGGCGAGCAATAAAGTGGCGGGAAGTTCTTTCACCGTCGACATGAACACGAGGCCGGCGGCCGCGAGCATCCCGGGGGCCGCCAGAGGCAACTCCACCGAAAGCATCCGGCGGGTCGCCGGTGCCCCAAGAACGGTGGCCGCCTCGCGCATCTGGTTTGTGATTGTTCCGAAAGCGACCTGCGAGCCTCGAAGAGCCTGGGCGCCGAAATGCACCACGTAAGCAAAGATCAACAGGGCGAAAGATTGGTAGAGACCGCGGAAGATTCCGGGGGCCCGGACCGTCCAGTGGGCCAGAGCCAGGGCAACCGCCAGGCCGGGGATGGCGAAGCCGGCGATGATCACCGCCGAGATGGCCGACGTGATCTTGCCGGCAAAACGCGAGGTTAGGTAGGCCACGGGCGCGGTTACGGCAACCGCTGCGACGGCCGCGACGGTCGCAGCAAGCGCCGACCGTGCTGCGGGTCCGCTCAGGGCGCCGGCGTTTGCGACGATTGCCCCGGCGCGCACCGTTCCGGACGTTATCCCCCGGACTGCCCAGAAACCCAGGACGACCACCGGTGTAACGACGGCGAAGAACGTAAGGAGCGTAACGAACCCCAGGGCCGCCGGCTTCATCCGGCCGAGTCGCCACTTTGCCGACGCAACCGCCTGCCTGCCGAGGGCGGGGATCGAGATCTTCGAAAGCCTGCGTTCGCCGGCCACGACGGCAAGGGCAAGGCACGCTAGGAGCAGGCTGAGCGCCAGCGACTCCGGGCGGTCGAACAGTCTGGTTGCGTAGATCCGGGCGGTCAACGTGTCGTAGCGCAGCAACTGGACTGCGCCAAAGTCGCCGACCGTGTAAAGGAATGAGAGCAGGGCGCCGGCGGCGGCGGCCGACCTGATCTGGGGAGCCACAACGGACATGAACATCCGGCCGCCTCGATGTCCCAGGGTTCGGGCGACCTCCTCGACGGAAGGGGGCAGGCGCCGGATTCTTGCCGCCACCGGAAGATAAACGTACGGATAAGTGATCAGCGAAAGCAGAAGAAAAGCCGCCCAGAACCCTCTTATCTGGATCGACCCCGCCACTCCGATTGCCTTCAGCGGACCTTCCAACAATCCTCCGGTGGAGAATGCAGCGACCGCGGTCAGCACCGCGATGTAGGAGGGGATGGCCAGCGGCAGCGGCAGCACGACCCTCCATACTCCGGCCAGCGGCAGATCGGTGCGGGTTGTCAGCCATGCCGCCGAAGTGCCGACGAGGGTGGCGCCGCCCGCTACCGCAAAAGCCAGGCCGGCGCTTCGCAGCAACGGCCCCGCGATCTCCCCGAGCCCCGGCAGGCCCGAACTATCGCCGGTCAAGTTAGCTACCAGCAGATAAAGCAGGGGAATGGCAAACGCAAGCGCCACCGCAACCGACGCTGCAAGGGCGGCGCCGGCAGGCCGCGTTTTACCGGGCGAGGCCACTCTCTGCGATCATCCTGGTTGTTTTCCGCAACCCCCCACCCAGGCCTTGGAGGTCTGCGGTGGGCGTTGCCTTGGTGTCCAGGGGCGGGATTCTCGGGGAAGGTCTGGCGCCTTTAGCAAGCGGGTACTCAAAGGTCTCCTCAGCGAAGTACTCCTGGGCTCCGGGCGAGAGCAGGTAGCTGATGAACTCACCTGCCTCACGGCTGCGCTTCGTTGATCGCAGTACCGTCGCAGATGTGGCCAGCACTATCGAGCCGATGTCGCTTCCGGGGAAGACATAATTCTTCGAAGGCGTTTTCGGATCCTCCTTCAAGAAGCGGTAATTGTAGTAATGGTTGACCAGCCCCAGCGGTATCTCACCGCGGCCGACCGCGGCGACGATTGCATTGTTGTTCGGATAGACCTCGGCTGCGTTGGAGTCCAGGCCCTCCAGCCATCGCCGGGTCTTTTCCTCACCCTCGATTACGCGCATCGCCGTGACGAAATCCTGGAAAGAGGCATTGTTGGGAGCAACGCCCAACTTTCCCTTGTAGCGTGGCTCGGCGAGGTCGAATACCGACTTCGGGAGGTCGTCCTGCTCGACCATATCTGAGTTGTACACCAGCACTCTCTGCCGTGCGCTCACCCCGACCCAGGTCTCATTTTTGCCGCGGAAGGCTTCCGGGACTTTTTCGAGCTGCGCGGCGCCAATCTTGGCCAGAAGGTTTCGCCCCGCCAGCAGCCCGACGGCTCCCGGGCTCTGAGAGAAAAAAACATCGGCGGGGCTGTTCTCCCCCTCTTCACCGATAAGAAGGGCCAGATCGGCGGAATCGCCGTATCGCACATTGATCGGGATGTTCTTCTCCTTCGAGAACTTCTCCAAAAGGGGTCCGACGAGGTTCTCGGTCCGCCCGGAGTACACGGTCAGAGCTTCCCTCCTGTTCCCGCAGGCCGGGGCCACGAGCAGAACCGCGGCGAAAGTCGCCAGCACCCTCACCCCGATAACCTTCGGTTGTCCAGTCATTGGAAGTTAGGGTAGCCTAACTGTCTGATGGAAGCCAATCAAGGGGGGCCGATCGTGCTTTTTCTTCCGGCACGCAACGAGGAGGCATCGGTGGGTTCCGTGGTCCGCCGGGTTCCTGCGGAGGTGGCCGGAAGGCCGGTGATGTGTCTGGTGATCGACGACGGCTCCACCGATGCGACGGCGCAGCAGGCCGCCGCAGCCGGCGCAAGGGTAATCTCGCTGCCCGGGCCATGCGGCCTGGGCGCGGCCGTGCGAGCGGGACTGAGGGAAGGGGCCGCCGCCGGCGCCGCGGTGGTGGCCTTTTGCGACGCCGACGGGGAGTACGCCCCCGAGGAACTCGAGCGCCTTGCCGGACCGATCCTGCGCGGCGAGACGGACTACGTCACGGGGAACCGCTTTTCAGACGGCCCGCCGGCGAGAATGCTGCGCCGCAGGCGCCTCGGCAACCAGGTGCTGACCCGGGCTCTGTCCTTGCTTGCCGGCCGGAAAATAGGCGACGCGCAGAGCGGCTACCGGGCTCTGTCCGCATCCGCCGCCGCCGGGGCGCAGATCATTCACGATTTCAACTATGCCCAGGTGCTAACCCTCGATCTGCTCCAGAAAGGGTTCCGGTACCTGGAGGTTCCCATCGGCTACCGGTTCAGGACGACCGGCCGCTCATTTGTGAGGCTCGGTCCGTATCTGCTGGCCGTGCTGCCGGCGGTGTGGAAGCAGCTACGTCAGTCCTCCACCACGTGGCCGGCGAAGCGCTCCCGGGCCGCGGCCCAGTACTCCAGGTCAATGCCCCCGCCCGAAATCGCATCGACGGCAGACCAGGCCATCGAAAGCGCATGATGGGTGTTGTCGTGGGCGAACAGCCCGAGGCGCCCGAAGGTCAGTAGTGCCGGGAGGCTTCCCGCCCAGCGATCCAGGGCCTCAAAAGCGCTTTCGTAACCCTTGCGGTAGACGGGGTACACAAAAGGGATTTTCTTAACGAGAACCTCCACCGGTCGGACCGGGGGGAGTTCGTTTTCGCTCAGGGCCTCCAGCACCAGATCGCCTAACCGTCCGGCCTGCCAATCCCAGATGGCATCGTGCCGGCTGCAGGGGATCTCGGCGCACAGCACCGTCGTGCCGGCCGGGTCGGGGCCGTTGCGGTAATTCTTGGGTTCGGAGATCCTTGTTACCGGCGTCGGGCCGCCCGGTATGTAGTGGGCGTCGAACTCGGTATACCTGTCCTGGTCGACGACCAGGTACACAAGGATCATTGCCCGGAACTCCAGGCGCCCGGCCGCTTCTGCGGCTTCTCCGTCCGGCGGATCGGCGATGCGGGCCAGGACGCTCAGCGGCAGGGTGGAGAACACCAGGCCGGCTTGCCGGAGGTTCCCTGAAGAATCTTCGACCTCAACACAGTTTCGGGAAAACGCGATCCGGCTCACTTCGGTTCCGAGGTGGATCTCGGCCCCCGCGTCGCGGGCTGCCTCCGCCAGCCGTTCACAGATCTGCCCGAATCCCCCCGCCGGGTAGTAAAAGGTCCTCCCGGCGCCGCTTTTCCCCGAAAGGATGCGCCTAAACAGCTTCCCCGGAGAGTTGGCCGAGACCCGCCTTCGCGCCTGCTCGGCGCTGATCTCCCCGGGGTCAAGACCCCACAGCTTTTTCGCATAGGGAAAGTACAGGTTTTCCGCCACGGCAGGTCCGACCCCCGATAACAGGACTTCGGCGAAATCGCGGCCTCCTTTCTTTCGCATGGGGGAGGTGGCCGCATCACGTGCGGCGGCTGCAGCCAGGGGCAGCGGGAGCCTCGTCATCAAGTCGGTGGCTTTCAGCGGGAAGGCGATCCAGCGGTTCGCGATGCGGATCCGGCCGTGGCGCCGCCGGGTTTGGAGGTCGGCCCCCAGCAGGCTGCGCAACTCATCGAGGATCTGTGGATCTGTCGAAGGATGCAGGCGATGGCTGCCGTGGTCGACGCGCATCCCGCCGACCTTGAAGCTTCCGGCCGCGCCCCCGACCCTTCCGGAACGCTCCAGGAGCCCTACCGACAGCCCTTTCCCGGCGGCCCGGTAGGCGGCCCCCACCCCCGCCGGGCCCCCTCCCAGGATCAGAAGATCGAAAGTGCGAGCAGCCCGGTCGATTTCGGTCGTTCGGTTCATCAATGTAAGATAGACCTAACGAAATTTGTTTGATCAACCGGGGTATTCAGGTTAAGTGAGCCTAACCGATGTCCCTGCGCTCCGGCTCAGGGGGATTCAGAAGCATTTTGAGGACGTTCATGCTCTGCGGGGCGTGGATC
>JBOGWH010000337.1:0-1857 GCA_050692975.1 Actinomycetota bacterium
ACCTTCAGCATCGTGGCAAGGATGGCGTGGCGGCGGCTCTGCTCCTGGATCCCCCGCCGGGCGTCGACCAGGATGAGGGCCAGGTCCGCGGTGGATGCTCCGGTGATCATGTTTCGGGTGTACTGAACGTGGCCCGGAGTGTCGGCGATGATGAACTTGCGACGGGGAGTTGCAAAATACCGGTACGCGACGTCGATCGTGATCCCCTGCTCGCGCTCGGCCCGCAGGCCGTCGGTGAGCAGGGCCAGGTTTGTGTACTCCTCCCCTCGGTCGCGGGATACCTGCTCGACCGCGTCCCACTGGTCCTCGAAGATCTGCTTGGAGTCGAACAGCAGCCGGCCGATGAGAGTGCTCTTGCCGTCGTCGACCGATCCGGCGGTTGCGAACCGCAGCAGTTCCACTAAAAGTAACCCTCGCGTTTGCGGTCCTCCATTGCGGCGGCGCTGAATTTGTCGTCCGCCCGGGTGGCGCCGCGCTCGGTGATGCGGGTGGCCGCCACCTCCGCTATGACCTTCGCGACGGTGTCGGCCGTCGATTCGACCGCGGCGGTGCAGGATGCGTCGCCGACCGTCCGGTAGCGGACCCGCGCCTCGAACACCTCCGCTTCGGGAGGTGGCGGGGCGACGGGGTGAACCGCCATCAACATCCCGTCGATCCGGTAAACGGGGCGGACATGGGCAAAGTAGATCGAGGGCAAAGGGATGTTTTCGGCTTCGATGTACTGCCAGACGTCCAGCTCCGTCCAGTTGGACAACGGGAAGACCCGAATGTGCTCGCCCGGCCGGTGCTTGCCGTTGTACAGATTCCACAACTCGGGTCGCTGGTTTTTGGGGTCCCACTGGCCGAAGTCGTCTCTGAAGCTGAAGACTCGTTCTTTGGCCCGGGCCTTTTCCTCGTCCCGCCGGCCGCCGCCGAAGACGGCGTCGAATTTGTTCTCCCGGATCGCATCGAGCAGGGTTGTGGTCTGCAGCCGGTTGCGGGAGGGCCTGGGCCCCGGCTCCTCTGTGACCCTGCCCCTGTCGATCGACTCCTGGACCGACGCTACGACCAGGCGTGCACCCAGTTCCTCGACTCTGCGGTCACGGTACTCGAGGACCTCGTCGAAGTTGTGGCCGGTGTCGACGTGCATCAAAGGGAAGGGAATGCGGGCCGGGTAGAAGGCCTTTTCGGCCACCCTCAGCATCACGATCGAGTCTTTCCCACCGCTGAACAGCAGGACCGGGCGCTCGAATTCGGCTGCGACCTCCCGCATTATGTGGATGGCCTCCCCTTCCAGAGCACGCAGGTGCGAGAGGGTATGCGACTTCAGTTCCATGTTCGGCTCGGTTCCCGGCATGCCTTGATGGTCGCGTATTTGCGACCATCGCGTTACATGAGATCCGGCCGGCCGGGAGTCCGGTTAGGCAGCTTTCTCCCTGCAGTTGATCATCCAGTGAATCCCGAACTTGTCGGTCAGCGAGCCGAAATAGTCGCCCCAAAACATCTCTTGCATCTCCATCTCCTGGTTGCCCCCTTCAGATAGCCCCCTAAACAACCTGTCCGATTCGGCGCGGGTATCCGGCCCGAGATTGATGTAGACGTTGTTGCCAGCGTTCACCGTGAACCCCATGGACTCCGTTGCGTCGGTGCCTCTCAGCATGTGCCCGGCCAGGATTGGAAGTGAGACGTGCATTACCAGATTCTTGTCCTCTTCCGAAATGGGCGGCTGGCCCTCCGCCGGGGGCACCTCTCCCATGCGATTGACCGGCCCGTCGAATTCCGTGCCGAAAACCGACTTGTAGAAGTTAAACGCCTCCTCGGTTGTGCCGGGAAAGTTCAGATATGTGCTCACCTGGGCCATACAAACCTCCGTCCTAG
>JBOGWH010000338.1:0-3538 GCA_050692975.1 Actinomycetota bacterium
GGACGCCGCCGAGATCATGTGCCGGGAAGCGGTGCAGGCGGTCGTCGAACTCGAGCACATGGGCCTGCCGTTCAACCGGACCGCCGAAGGCAGGATCGACCAGCGCCGCTTCGGCGGCCACACCCGCAACCACGGGGAGGCGCCGGTCAAGCGAGCCTGTTACGCGGCCGACCGCACCGGCCACATGATCCTGCAGACCCTCTACCAGCAGTGTTTGGCCAACCGCGTGGAGTTCTTCAACGAGTGGTACGTGCTGGACGTTCTCATCACCGAAGAAGGGGGGCAGAAGCGATGTTGCGGCGTCGTCGCCTACCGGCTGAAGACCGGGGATCTGCATGTGTTTCACGCAAAGTCGGTGCTGTTTGCCACCGGTGGATTCGGGCGGATCTTCCAGATCACCTCAAATGCACACACGCTGACCGGCGACGGCCCCGCGGTCTGCTTTCGCCGGGGGATACCGCTCGAGGACATGGAGTTTTTCCAGTTTCATCCCACCGGCATCGCCGGCATCGGAATTCTGCTTTCCGAGGCGGCCCGCGGCGAAGGGGGAGTTCTCCTCAACTCAGAGGGCGAACGATTCATGAAACACTATGCCCCGACCATCGGCGACCTGGCCCCCCGCGACATCGTCAGCCGGGCGATTCATCAGGAGATAAAGGAAGGGCGCGGCATCGGCGGCGGAGACTACGTCCACCTGGATGTGCGCCACCTGGGCAAAGAGGTCATCGAGGCCAAGCTCCCGGACATTACCGAGTTCGCCCGCGTCTACCTTGGCGTTGAGCCGCTGACCGAGCCGGTCCCGGTCCAGCCCACCGCGCACTACGCCATGGGCGGGATCCCGACCGACGTCAATGCTCAGGTTCTGGATGAAAGTGGCAAGGCGATCGCCGGACTGTATGCCGCGGGGGAGTGCGCATGCGTATCGGTTCACGGCGCCAACCGGCTGGGGACCAACTCACTTCTGGACATCATCGTCTTTGGGCGCCGTGGCGGCATTGAGATGAGTGAGTACGCGGCGGCCAGGGAAACCTTCCCGCAAATCACCGATTCTCCTGAGGAGCCTTGCCGGCAGCTCCTGTCAAAGATCCTGGAAACAATGGGCGACGAGAAGCTCGCATCAATCCGAGACGATCTGCAGGCCGTCATGTCCCGCGACTGCGGCGTCGTCCGGACGACCGACTCCCTTCGGCGGGCAGAGCAAGCAGTCGCAGACCTTAAAGGCCGCTCCGGGCGTGCCGCCCTGGACGACAGCTCCGACGTCTACAACCTGGAGTTGATGGAGGCGGTGGAATTGGGATTCCTACTGGACCTGGCAGAGGTAACGGTGAAAGCAGCGGCCGCCCGCACCGAAAGCCGGGGAGGTCACTTCCGGGCAGACTTTCCCGACAGGGATGACGGCAATTGGTTGAAGCACTCCCTGGTCCTCCTCACCGAGGAAGGCTCCACCGAAATCGCCTACAAAGCCGTGACTATTACGAAGTATCCGCCGGCGGAGCGGAAGTACTAGCGGCGGCTTTAAGCACCCGTAGCGCCGGGCATCCGAAGACGCCTCCGGCCACCGGCGAAAATTCTTCGCGACCTCGATTAAGCGACCCTGCGGCTGGTGTAGTCTTGATCCCCGGAGACGCTTCCGGTACGCCTGAGAGGAGGCCTTGCTTGAACATCGAGACCATCATCAAGGAACGACACCTTCTGAACCATCCTTTTTACGAGAAATGGCAAAGGGGCAAGATCTCGATGGACACGCTTCAGGATTATTCCCGCCAGTATTTCCATTACGAGAGAGCCCTCCCGGCGTTTTTGAGTTCTGCTCTGGAGCACCTTCCGGAAGGCCCCGCCAAGGTTGCGGTGGGCAAGGTCCTGGAGGACGAGACGAGCCACCCCGAACCTCACACCGACCTGTGGCTCAAGTTTGCATCGGCCCTGGGAGCCGGCGACGCCTTGACCGCGAATCCGTGGCCCCGAACCACCAACCTGGTTGAGACCTACCACTCGCTGTGCGCACATGGTTCCGAAGAGGCGCTAGGCGCCCTCTACGCCTACGAATCGCAGATTCCGGCGGTAGCCCAAGCCAAGGCCGATGGCCTGCGCAAGTTCTACGCGGTGCCCGAAGGCGAGGGGCTAAAGTTCTTCGACCTGCATGCCACGATGGACGTCGGCCACGCCGCCGCCATCCGCACCGGCTTCAGCGATTCCGAGCTTGCCCGCGAGTCCGCCCATCTGGCGCTGGACGCCTGGTGGGACATGCTGGACCAGTTCGACTAGACCGCTCTCAAGCGGCCCTGGGGCTTGCGTCTAAACGAGCTTAATAGCGCCCAGAACCACGCCCGCAAAAGCAATGAAGGTTCCGATCGTGGTGAAGATGAACATACGCGTCTGGGTGGCGAAAGACTGCATGAGCTGGAGAGTCAACTGATTCATCTCCCCTCGAAAGGTCGCAACGAGGTGCTCCTCCAGCACCTCGAGCCGAAGTTCGAACTCCCGGCGCCCAACCAGCTTCTCGAGGTCCTTTTTCGTGGCAAGATCCGCCCAAGCAACGGGCGGCAACGATTCCATCAGCGTCATTGCCTCGTCTTTTCCGAGAACATCCGCCAGCCTCTCCGCAAGCTTTTGCCGGTCACCTTCACCCACCATTTTGCACCCCTTTTCCCAAACAACTCAATCACTCTGGGGAAGCAGCGAGAAACAATAACGGGCGCCACCGACAATTGGGGACCGCCGAAGTGACATCGGGAAACTCTTGCTTCGAAATCCGGGTTCAGCGCTACGACCCGTCCCGCGATGAAGCGCCCTACTGGGCCGACTACCGGGTCGAAATACAGGAATCCGGGCGCGTCCTGGACGCCCTGCACTACATCAAGTGGAACCTGGACGGGTCGTTGTCGTTCCGCCGCTCCTGCGCCCACGGCATCTGCGGCTCCGACGCCATGGCGATCAACGGCGTGAATCGCCTGGCATGCAAGGTACTGTGCCGGGATCTCGCACAGCCGATCACCGTCGAGACGATTCAAGGTCTGCGGGTCGAAAAGGACCTTATCGTGGACATGGAGCCTTTTTTCGAAAGCTATCGATCGGTCATGCCGTGGATGATTTCCGGCGACGATCCGGACGAGCGGGAGCGGCTCCAATCGCCCGACGAACGCGCCCGGTACGACGACACCACCAAATGCATCTTGTGCGCCGCCTGCACCACGAGCTGCCCGGTGTACTGGGGAGACCGCGAGTACGTCGGCCCTGCCGCCGTGGTAAACGCCCACCGGTTCATCTACGACTCGCGGGATTCGGCAGGACGCCAGCGCCTGGAGATCCTGAGCAGCGCCGAGGGCGCCTTTCGCTGCCGCACGACGTTTAACTGCACAGCAGCGTGCCCCAGGGGGATCAAGGTGACCCAGGCGATCCAAGAGGTCAAGCACTCGATCGCTCTCGACCGCTCGTCAAAAAAGCAAGAGAGTTAAGATCGGGGTATGCCAACTGAAATCGCCATCGAGACCGAGGACCGCCCCGGCGTCCTGGCCGAGATCGGTGAGCTGTTCGAGGA
>JBOGWH010000339.1:0-1770 GCA_050692975.1 Actinomycetota bacterium
AAGCAATTGTTGCTTTTGTGGCCTCCACGCTGTAGATGGGCTCTCCTTTCGAGTCGAGGCCGATTCTACGTGGCCGGGTCGAGATGAACAGCGTCCTGGCCTCCAGTCCCATCTTCTTCAGCATGCCGGCCCGGGCCGGCAGGTATTCGGCGATGGCCGCTCCCGTCACCGGAGGGATGGGAAGCCGCCGCTCCTTGTTTCCCTTTCCGATCACCGTTAGCTTGTCGGGTGGGTTGCCGGACAAATCATCGAGCTTCAAGGTGGCCATTTCCTCCAGCCGCAGCCCGGTCGTAAGCGCCAGGGTCACGATCAGCATGTCCCGCTCCGGCCAGCGCGAATCCAATCCACCCCGAATAACGGCCCGGGCGGTCTCGGCCTCCAGAGCCTTCGGTAGCCGTTTGGTCTTGCGTGGAGCCCTCAGGAGGGCGGCTGGGTCGGAGTCGATGCGCCCGGTTGCGTAGCACCACTTGAAAAAGACTTTGACGGCGGCGACCCGGCGAGCGACCCGGGCGGGGGAGCGCTCGGTGGGCGCGTGCTGCGGGCGCCGGGTAAAGCGTGGGTCGGGACGGGTGCGGAAATCGGCGATAGCCGCCACAAGAAGGTCGCGGGATATCGCCGCCAGCCCCAGGTCGGATGCGGGCACCTTATTTTGTCCGGCAACGAATCCGATCGTGTCGGTAAGCTCTGCCTCGTAGGCCGCAACGGTCCTGGGGGAGCGGCCCTCGTTGCCCAGCTCCATCAGCCAGATATGCATTGCTTCCAGGGCCGGGTTTTCTTTCATCGCAACATGATGAACCGGCCGGGAGGAAAATGCGCGGCTTTAGATGCGGTCCGGCGGAAGGGCGACCTGCCGGCCCCTGCGAGTACGGTCGCCCACGGCCGGGGCTTATGCGGCTTGGCTCGGAAGTTCCACGGCAAAAGCCGCGCCGCGGGGCGTGTTGGGACGGTACCAGGCATTGCCGCCGGCGGCCTCGGCCAGCCCTTTGACGATCGACAGACCCAGTCCGGTCCCGCCCATCGCCTTCTTGTCCGCGCGGGCGAACTTGCCGAACAGCGATTTCTCGAACTCAACCGGCACCCCTTCTCCCTGGTCTTTGACCACGATCCGGGTTCGACCGCCGGTGGTGGTTGCCTGTACCTCGAAGGGGGCCCGGCCGTATACGTAGGCGTTGGTCAGGTAGTTGGTGATGATCCGGTCGAAGTGATCGGGGTCCACGTAGACGAATAGGTCGGGATCCACCATGACCTCGGCCATCTTGCCGAACCGGGGGGCCAGGTCGGCCACGATACGCTCGATTGTGGCGGCCACCATCACCTTGGCCGGGCGGGCTTTGATGCCCTCGGCTTCCATGCGGGAGACCATCAGAAGGTCCTCGGTCAGCCTCGTGAGGTTGGCGCTCTGCCGGCGGATGCCACCGATCATCTCCTTTTTGCCCTCCTCGTCGAACTCCTCCCAGTGGGAGCTCAGAAGGTCTGCGTACCCGTCGATGGCCGAGACCGGCGAGCGAAGGTCGTGGGCTGCGATCGATACGAAGTCGCGCATCGTCTCAACGTGTTTTCGCTCCTTTTCGAGAAGGGCGATTCTTCCGAGGCTGAGATCGACGAAAGCCGTAAGCGTCTGCAGCAGTCTTGCCTCTTCCTCACCGAAGAAAGGTGCAAACGACGAGGTGAGGATTACCAGCCATCCGTGCTGCAGGGAAACCCTGACCATCGCCGGTTCGATAACCGGCTTCGCAGATGGGGGCCAATCATGCCGTTGCTCAAGCAGAG
>JBOGWH010000340.1:0-1023 GCA_050692975.1 Actinomycetota bacterium
CCATACGAGCTTCGCCGCCCAGGTGTACGTACTGACGAAGGACGAAGGCGGCCGCCACACGCCGTTCTTCAGCAACTACCGGCCGCAGTTCTACTTTCGGACCACCGACATCACCGGGAGCATCGGTCTGCCCGAGGGCGTGGAGATGGTCATGCCGGGCGATAACACCACCATGAAAGTCACCCTGATCCAGCCGATCGCCATGGACGAAGGTCTCCAGTTCGCCATCCGTGAGGGCGGCCGGACCGTCGGCGCCGGCCGGGTAACGAAGATCCTCAAGTAGGCCATGGCATCGGACAAACGGCCCCATGTAACGCTGGCCTGCGGCGAATGCAAGCGCCGCAACTACATCACAACCAAAAACCGGTCAAAGCAGCAGGGACGCATTGAGTTTCGCAAGTACTGCCGCTGGTGCCGGACTCATACCTCGCACCGCGAAACCCGCTAGAAACTAGAAAACCGGAGGCCGGCTTGGAAGTTCCAATGAGCCTCATAGAAGCCTGCCAGCGCGGGGACCCGCAGGCCTTCGCCAGGTTGGTGGAACTGACCAACCGGGGGGTGTACTCCCTTGCCTTCCGGATGCTGGGCAATCCCGAGGACGCCGCCGATGTGACTCAGGACACCTACCTGAAGGTCGTCCGCTCCATCAAACAATTCCGGGGAGAGGCAAAGTTCACGACCTGGCTGTACCGGGTCACTTCATCGGTTGCCATCAGCAAGCTGCGAAAAAGGGCCCGCAGAGCAAACGAGATAACCATCGACGACGCTCAGTGGGCGACCATTCCGGCCTCCGCCGCCAGCGATCCGGTCGAAGCTTCGGAAAAAAAGCTGCTCAGGGAGCGCCTTGATCAGGCATTGTTGGCCCTTCCGGAGGGCTACCGGAGCGTTGTGGTGCTAAAAGATATCTACGGATTCAGCCTCGCAGACATAGGAAACCAGCTGGGAATTACAGAAGGTGCGGCAAAAGTGAGACTTTTTCGGGCAAGGCAGCGTCTAAGAACTATGTTGTACTCACCAACAGGA
>JBOGWH010000341.1:0-1991 GCA_050692975.1 Actinomycetota bacterium
CAAAAGCACGATCTGGTGCCCGCGGTTGAGCTGGCGATCGCTCGCTGGGCCGAGGCGAGAGCCCTGGCGACCGAATCAAAAGATCTCAACCAGCGGCTGGAGGCGCGCAAGATGGTCGAAAAGGCCAAAGGCAAACTGATGGAGAAAGAGGGATTTTCGGAGTCGGACGCCTTCCGCTTCATCCAGAAGGCAGCCATGAGGCAACGCATGGCAATGAAAGAGGTGGCCGAGCAAATCCTGGCTCAAAGTTGAGAAGGCGGGCCGCCACTGTCGCGGTAGTGCTCCTGCTGGCCGCCTGCGGGAGGTCAACCCGTGCCCCTTCAACAGAAAGGGAAAGGCTGACCCTAGGGGCCATTGCCGGGCCGGGATCACCTACGGCGCAGGAGGATCCGACGGTCCGGGCGGCGCGGCTCGCGGTGAGCGAGTACAACCGGGACGGGGACTCGACCTATGAAGTCTCGGTACGAAGGGCGGGCGGCAAGGGGTCCGATCCGGCTGCAGTTGCAAAAGAGCTGGCCGCCCAGAACCGTCTGATCGGGGCCGTGATCGCCCCTTCCTCGGGTGAGGCGTTAGCGGCAGGGCCGGCCTTCCAGGCCGACTCGATCCCCCTGCTTATCACGAGCAATTCATCGGGTTCACTTCCGGGTGAAGGATGGAAGAACTTCCGCCGCCTGGTTGCCACCGACCGGGCCGAGGGCCGTGCGGTGGCCCGGGCCGCGACCCGTAAAGCAAACGGTTTCGGCTTCATTTTTCACGACAACACCCCCTCCGGGAGGGCGTTTGCGGATGGCGCCAAGGAATTTTTTGACTCGGCAAAGCGACCGACACCTCGGGGCGTCGAGCGCATTTCGGCCAAGACCAGCCTGCCGGATCTTGCCGGTCCGATCGCCCAGGACGTCAACGCGGTCGTACTGTTCGGGGGAGACGGCACGCTGGCCGCGAGACTCGGCGGCGCCTTGAAGAGCCTGAAGTTCAAAGGTGCCATGGGGGTCTCCGGAAATGCTCTTGGAGCCAAGGCAGGCACCATCCCCGACGGCATCCTTGCCGGCTCGGCCGGGGCCGACCCCGCAGATTCCCGGATATCTTCGTTCCGCAGCCGTTATCGAAGCTCTTTCGGTGTCGCCCCTCCCGCGCTGGCCGCGGAGGCGTACGAGGGCGCCTGGATGCTTCTGGAAGCAATCGAGGAGGTGGAGCCCAGACCCCGGGCAATCACGGATTTCTTCGCCCTGAACCGGACCTTCCGGGGGGATTCCAAGATGTACAACTACGACGACAGAGGAGAGTTAAAGGAGCCGGCCGTCTGGATCTACGAGGGCCGGGGCGGCAACTGGGCCCCCACCGGCCGCCAGCTGGCCCGGTAGCCGCCCTTCTGCAAGCCGCTATTTTTTGAGGAGCCTCGCCGTAAGGATGGTCGCTTCGTAAAGCAGGCCCAGGGGGACGGCCATCATGGCCAGAGTGATGGGATCCTGGGTCGGCGTGATGACGGCCGCGGCGATGAGAAGGATCACCCAGGCCATCCTCCGGGCCTTGCGAAGTGCCTGGGTGGATAGAACACCCACCAGCACCAGGGCTATCAGGACCACGGGAAACTCGAAAGCCAGTCCGAAACCGGCAATTAGAACCAGGACGAATGAAAGATAGTCCGACGCTCTGGGCAGCAGGATCAATTCCTCGCCGGCGAATCCGGTGAGAACCTCGAGCGCCTTGGGCAGGGTGTAAAACGCCAGGAAGATCCCTGCGACGAACAGTCCGAGAGACACCAGGATGAACGGCACCGCGTAGCGCTTTTCGTGAGGATGAAGCCCGGGGGTCACGAACCGCCAGAGCTGCCAGAGGATGACGGGCAGCGTCATCACGAAAGCGGCGAAGGCGGTGACCTTCAGGCGGATGAAGAACGCCTCGGTGGGAGCGCTGTAGACCAGCTGCCCTTTTTTCACCAACTGATCGGCCTCAGGCAGACGCGTCAGGGGCTGGATGAGGAACTCCAGGAT
>JBOGWH010000342.1:0-5672 GCA_050692975.1 Actinomycetota bacterium
GGACTCAGTTGCCGGCGTCACATCCAACCCGACGATCTTCGGCAAGGCAATCGGGGGCTCCACCGATTACGACGAGGCGATAGCGGCCATCGTCGAAAAGAACGGCCGCGAGCCCATCGACATCTTCTACGATCTCGCCCTGGAGGACATTCAGGGCGCCGCAGACGTATTTTCGAGCGCCTACGAGGCCAGCGGAGGCCGGGACGGGTTCGTCTCCTTCGAGCTCGAGCCCAGGCTTGCTCACGACACCCGGGGCAGCATCGATAAGGCCACCGAGCTGTTCGAGCAGCTGAACCGGCCCAACGTCATGATCAAAGTCCCCGGCACCCCCGAGGGCGTCCCGGCCGTCGAGGAGCTGACCGCGCGCGGAGTCAATGTCAACATCACGCTTCTGTTCTCGGTAGAAATGTACGAGCAGGTTGCCCTGGCCTACATAAGGGGTCTGGAGCGCCGGCTGGACTCCGGCGAGTCTCTCGAAGCGGTTGCTTCGGTGGCATCGTTTTTCGTATCCCGCGTGGACACGGCCGTCGACCGCCGCCTCGGCGCGGACTCGCCGTTGCGCGGAAAGATCGCCGTCGCCAATGCCAAGGTGGCCTACCGAAGGTTCCGGGAGATATTCTCGGGGCCGGCGTGGGACCGCCTGCAGGCCGCAGGGGCTTCATTGCAGCGCCCGTTGTGGGCCTCAACGGGGACCAAGGACGCCGCCTACTCCGACGTCCTGTACGTCGAGACTCTGGTCGGCCCCGATACCGTGAACACCATGCCCCAGGCCACGATGGACGCCTTCCGGGACCACGGAAAGGTCAATGCCCACGCCGTGGCGCAGGATATGCAGAGCGCCGATGAGGCCCTCGCCCGGCTTGCCGAAGACGGCGTCGATCTAAAGGAAATCACCGACCAACTTACCGAGGAGGGAATCGCCTCGTTCGACGCCGACCTTGCCAAGCTTCTGGGCACTATCGAACAAAAGGTCGACGAGGTCAGGGTGGGCCATTCCCGATGGTCGGGTGAGCTGGGACCTCTGGCGGAACCGGTCGCCGCGCGCCTGGGCGAGTTTCACGACGAAGACCTTATCCGGCGGATCTGGAAACGCGACCACACCGTCTGGAACGAGGACCCCACCGAGATCGCCGACCGCCTGGGCTGGCTGACCGTTGCGGACCTGATGGACGAGCGCGTTGCGGAGCTGACCGCCTTCACCCACAAGGCGACCTATGAGGGGTTCGAGCAGGCGGTGCTTCTTGGAATGGGCGGGTCGTCGCTGGCTCCGGAGGTCTATGCGGGCGTGTTCGGTGTGGCGTCGTGGGCGATGCGCCTGAGTGTGCTCGACACCACCCACCCGGCGGCCGTCGCGGCGCTCGAGGAGTCGATCAACCCGGCGCGAACGCTGTTTATCGTCGCAAGCAAGTCGGGAGAGACCGTCGAGACGCTCTCGCACTTCAAGTATTTCCACAACAAGGTTCGAAACGGTAACCAGTTCGTCGCGATCACCGACCCCGGCTCGCCGCTTCACTCACTGGCGCGTGAGAAAGGCTTCCGGGAAGTCTTCTTGAACCCCGGCGATATCGGGGGCCGCTATTCGGCCCTTTCGCTGTTCGGGCTAGTGCCGGCCGCTCTGTGTGGCGCCGACCTCGACCTGGTGATCGACAAGGCCAGGGAGATGGAAACCTCGTGCCATTCGTGGGTGCATCCCGAAGAGAACCCCGGAGCGTGGCTGGGGGCCGTTTTGGGGGAGAGCGCCAGGGCGGGGCGGGACAAGGCCACCATGTTGTTGTCCGGCGAGATGAACCGCTTCGGCGACTGGGCGGAGCAGCTGTTTGCAGAGTCCACCGGCAAAAACGGCATCGGGGTCATCCCGATCGCACGGGAAGAGATCGGCCCTCCCGAAGTCTACGGGGACGACCGGCTGTTTATCTCCATCGGAGACCGGGACGGGCTGGACGATCTTTCCGCCGCCGGTCACCCCGTGGTCCGAATTCATCAGGACTGCGGGCTGGGAGCAGAGTTTTTCCGGTTCGAGTTCGCGGTGGCGGTGGCGGGGCACATCCTCGGCATCCAGCCGTTCGATCAGCCCAACGTCGCCGAGGCGAAGCAGGCGACCGCCAGGATACTCGAGCAGGGCAGTCCGGCCGGCACCGGACCGGAGGACCCCGCCGGGCTGCTCGGAACGGTCGGAGCCGGCGACTACATCGCGATCCAGGCCTACCTCAACCCCGATGAGGAAACCGTCGCCGAGCTGCAGCGGATCCGCCATATCCTGCGGGATCGCCACCGGGTTGCGACCACCGTCGGGTTCGGGCCCCGCTTCCTGCACTCCACCGGCCAGCTCCACAAAGGGGGGCCCGGCAGCGGGGTGTTCATCCAGGTCGTCGACGAGAGCCGCGATTTCGACCTCGAGATTCCGGGAGCCCCGTACGGCTTCGGCGCCCTGATCGACGCCCAGGCGGCAGGCGATCTGGAATCGCTGCGCGCGCATGACCGCCGGGTCGTCCGCACCACGCTGGCCGGTCTGAGCGCGGCCGCCGGCGGGCAGTGACCTACGACGTTGTAGTCATCGGAGCGGGCGCGTCCGGGGAAGCAGCCGGGGGAGAGGCCGCCTCCCTGGGAGCAAAGGTGCTGGTCGTAGAAAAAGAGCTGGTCGGCGGCGAGTGCGCTTTCTGGGCCTGCATGCCGTCCAAGACGCTGCTGGATTCAGCCGCCCGGCGCGCTGCCGGAGCGGGGTACCCGTGGAAGCGGGCATCGAACCGCCGGGACTGGATGATCTCCCGGGAGAACATCGACTTCCCGGATGACTCCGGGCACGTCTCGCGGCTGGAAAAAGCCGGAGCGGAAGTGGCCAGGGGGGTGGCCCGCATCACCGGCCGCGGAAAACTGGAGATCGCCGCAGACGGGCGGCCGCCGCGCAAGGTGGAAGCGGCAAACCTGATCCTGTGCAGCGGATCGACGCCCATCGTCCCGACGCTGGACGGGCTGGCCGAGGCCGGTTACTGGACGAACCGGGAGGCGACCTCCGCCCGGCGGCAGCCGGACAGCCTGGTGATCCTGGGGGCCGGTCCAATGGGCGTGGAGACGGCACAGTTCTATGCCCGGTTCGGGACGAAGGTGACATTGATAGACGGCCACGACCGCATCTTGCCGCGCGATCATCCTCGCAACTCCTGTGCCGTCGAGCATCAGCTGCGTAAGGAGGGGGTCGACATACGGCTCAACGTCCGGGCGGCCGGCGTCGCCGCCGGCCCCGTCGGCCGTACCGTCGCTCTTTCCGACGGGAGCACGGCTTCCGGCGAAGAGCTGGTCATCGCGGTCGGCCGCAAGGCGTCGCTGGCGGGCCTCGGCGCGGGGGAGGCCGGAGTGAGATTAAACGATGCCGGCGCCGCCGAAGCGGACGAACAGATGCGGGTAGCCGACGGTGTGTTTGTGGCGGGCGACGCCGCGGGGGGCCTGCAATTTACCCACCTCGCCGATTACGAGGGGAGGGTCGCGGCCCGGGCCGCCTTGGGGCACCCCGCAAGAGCCGATCTCGGCTCGGTGCCGAAAGCCACCTATACCGATCCGGAGACCGCGGCCGTCGGGCTTTCCCTGGACGAGGCCCTGCAGCAGGGCGTCGACGCTTTCGAGGAGGTCGCCGATTTTGCCGAAACGTCCCGCGGTTACACGATCGAGGATGCCCACGGGCACCTCACCGCAGTGATCGATCGTCGGAAAAAGCTGCTGATCGGGGCGTTTGCGGCCTGCCGGGGTGCATCGGAGCTGATCCACGAAGCGGTTCTTGCGATAAAAGCTCAGATCCCGCTGAGTGTCCTTGCCGACACGATGCATGCCTTTCCGACGGCCGCCAGAGGCTTCGGCAATCTGCTTGCCGAAGCGAACAAAAAGCTGGGTTAGACCGGCAGCTCCAGGCCGACCGACTGGCCGTCGGCCAACTCGACGGTTTTCTCGTTGGTCGGGCCGTTGGGGGTGAACCAGCGCACCGTCCACATTCCGGGGCCGAGGTTGAACTTGAACGCGCCGTCCTCGAGGGTGCGTTTTTCTCCGACGAACTCTCCGCTTGCGCCGACGATGCGGACGTAGGCGCCGGCAACCGGGCTGGCTTCATTGACTACGGTTCCGGCAAGCGACGAAGACAATTGGGACCTCCTTGGTCTGGCTGGGGGCATCTTACTTGACTACCAGAACGCCTTTCATGTCGGGGTGGGGCTCGCAGTGAAAAGGATACCTGCCCGGCTGGGCGTTGAAAGTCACCCGGCCCGAGGTGCCTCCCGGGCGGAACAAATCTACGCCCAGTTCATCGATGGTGAAGCTGTGAGTTGCGCGGTCGGAGTTCGTGAAATAGACGGTCACCTTTCCGGCTTCTGCTGCCGGTTCCTCCGGAAGGAATTCAAAGTTGCGGGTGAGCATGGCAACGTCGCCGGGTTGCAGCTGTCCTTCCTCAAGCGCCACCCGGGCCAGCGCCGATGCGGTGGCTCCGGCGAGAAGTATCGCTATGCCGGTAATTCCGAGCACCCGGGCCGCCACCGAAGAACCGGGCTCCTTCTTTCTAAGGGCGGCGATCGTGGCGATAATCCCAGCAATGATGGACAGATCCATCATGAGGGTCGGAACGAACTCGAAGGGCGCCTGGATATTGAGCAGACCGTAGAACAGGAATGGTCCCGTGAGGGCCGCCGCTGCGAGGAAACCGACCAGCAGCACGATGAATCCGGCCTTCACGGTCGTGCCGAGCAGAAGCAGGCCGACCACAAACACGACGCCGATAGCGACAAGCGGTGGGATAAAGCCTTCTACGATGAGGAAGGTTGCGAAGCTCAGCACCATGCCCCAGCTGGCGAACGCCGCCAGGCCGGTCCAGCCCGAACCCGTTCTGGTCCCCTCGAGCTGCGCCGCCAGGTCCTCCCGCCGGGCTTCCGTTGTTCTTTTCCGTTCCTTTATGCCAGCCATGTGACCTCCCGACCTGATCGCGCTGTTATACCCCCCTTTATACTTGCGAAGAAGGTTCTGCGCGGGATTCGGGGAATCCCGCGTGCGAAAAGAAAGGGAGTAGATGGAAGACCAGGCCACCGGCCCCGAAACGGCGGGAATCCAGGACCGTGCCATGCTGGCGGAGGTCAAAGATCTCGGCGACGACATCTTCAAGGAATTGGTCCAGCTTTATCTTCAGGAGGGCCCCGGGCGGCTGGAGCGCATCAGAAACGGAATTGAAAGCGGCGATGGCGCTCTGGCTTCCCAGGCGGCTCACTCGCTGAAGGGCAGCTCGGCGTCTTTCGGTGCGTCGGGACTTGCCAAGCTGGCCGAGAAAATCGAGTTGGCCGGAAAGGACGGCGACCTGGCGACCTGCAAGGCGGTGTTCCCGGAGGTCGAGGCAGAATACGAGCGGGTCCGCGCCGGGCTCTCCTCAGAGGCGGGTCTCTAGCTTCCGGCGGCCGGCCCTATGAGCGCCCGGCATCCAGGCCTATCGAGCATCCCGGCGGTTAGGGGTGGACCGGGTCGTATCCAATTTTGCAGTCCATTGTCAGGTCTGTAGCCCCGCTGAGCATCCCGGCGGTCACGGCTGCCGGGCCGCGGCCCGCTGCCTCTTGCGCTGGTCGCGCTCCCTCTTGCGAAGTCTGACGTGGCCGGGGGTCACTTCGACCAGCTCGTCCGAAGCAATGAACTCGAGGGCCTGCTCCAGCGAC
>JBOGWH010000343.1:0-4223 GCA_050692975.1 Actinomycetota bacterium
CGGTTACCCCCCCGCACGACCCCGGCACCGTCGATGTGAGAGTTGCAACAGCCGGGGCCAAATCCGTGACGGGGCCAAGGGGGCCGGGCGGAGCCTCGCTGGGTCTTCCGACCGCGGATGACTTTACCTATACGCCCGAAACCGATGGAGGCAATCCCATAGGCGACGGCCAGGACGACGGAGTGAGTCCGCTCATTTCGTCAATCGATCCAAACTTCGGGCCGACCGGCGGGGGAACGCGGGTGGCGGTGGTCGGGAAACGGCTGAACGGTGCAACCAGCGTCTCATTTGGCCAGGCCGAAATCACAAGAGGCTGTCCCGCCGGCGGGGGAACAGGCCAACAACCTTGCTTCACGGTGGTCGACGAGGCGCACCTGATCGCCTACAGCCCCTCAGCGAGCCGGGCAGGGCCGGTGCACGTCACCGTCACAACGGGGGCCGGGAAATCAGCCGAGACGGCGGCGGACATTTTCGAATACCGCGAGCCGGGCCCGCCGCTGGGCGTCAACAAAGGAGGGGTCGAAGGATCATCCCTTACCTCCGGCCGGGCCGCCCCGACGGCGGGGGCCGGGGCCATAACGGGCGGCGGTGGGAGCTTGACACCCGGGTTGCCCGGCGGTTCCCCGGCCGGTGGATTCTCCTCTGTAACCGCGCCGGTTTCGTCGGCGAGTTCGGCGGGGTCCGCCGCGGCCGCCGGCCAGCCGATGCCTTTGGCCCAAGCATCAGGAGCCCCGCTGGCGCTGCCAGGAATTGCGATGGGAACCGACGAGGCAGTGCAGGCGGCGCCGGCTCACCGCAGGCATATGATGACCGGCTTGGGGGCGCAGTACGCCGGCGTAGGCCTAATGGGAAATCCGGGAGGTCTAATTCTTGTCGCGCTGTTCACCTGTGGCCTGTCCCCCGCCATCTTGGCCCGGAGCCGGGCGCAAACACGTTGCCCTCAGCCCGGCTGGGCGAAAACCTGATGCGGGGGACGGCCTGAGAGCGGCTTCGGTTGGGGGTGCAATCCGATTGGAAGGCCTTAGTGGAAAGCTTCGAGGCCCCAAGGACGCGAAAGTGCCCGGTCGACATAATCGGCCGAAGCCTTTCTGCCTCCCGGGCATTGCCCATTATCAAGGGGTGAATTCAAGAAGTAAATAGAGAACGCGAAGAAACTTTTTTCGCGCTCTGGCTTCCCGTTGTCGGCACCTTGATGTAGAAAACAACTCACAGCTTCCCCACCGCCACTTCCCCCATGATTTATGGAGGGTTGTATGGCAACGGAAGCTCCACCCACCGTCCTGGTGGCCGCGGATGATCCCCCACTGCTCGATGAGATCGTCCGTTTCCTGGACCGTATTCCCAGCTGGAGGTTGGTAACCTGCACCGGCCCCGCGGAAACGGCCCTCAACGCGATCGAATCGAACTATCCCGACGCCACCGTTTTGTCGGAGGGCCTGGCGCTCGAAATCTCTGCCGGAGGCCGGCCGGTTCCTCAAGGCACGCTGGTTGTGGTGGGAAGGGGAGGGGACCCCGACGTCCTGAAAGCCGCCATTCGTCTCGGCGCCCGTGGATTCGTCGAGTGGCCGGACGAGATGCAGAGTCTGCAGCCAATCGTGGAGCGGACGTGGAGCGGCGCCCCCGCCGGCCGCACCAGAGCGGGGCAACTGTACGGGGTCTGGTCCCCAAAGGGGGGCTCGGGTGCCAGCACCGTGGCCGCGCATCTTGCCGCGGCCATCGCCGGCCAGGACCGAGCCTGCATCCTGCTGGACCTCGACGCCGGGCATGCCGATCAGGAAGTAATTCTCGGCATGGATCAGCACCCGAGAAATTTCGCAGACCTGCTGCGGATGGGCGCCGAGATCTCCCCGGCGGTCGTCGACGAGGTCGCCGTTGCCCACCCGGCGGGCTTCCGGGCGGTTTTGGCGTCGCCGGATTCCGCGACGGGAGGGGCCAAGCCCGCCGACGTCGCTTCTGCGGTGAATGTCGTCCGGCACGCGGCCGATTTCGTCGTAGCGGACTTGCCTTCGACCGCCTGTGAGACAACGCTGGCCGTGCTGGATCAGTGCACCGCGGGATATTTGGTTCTTACCCCCGACCTCCTTTCGTTGCGGAGGGCCAGAGAGGCGCTGCGGCTCGTCAGGGCCGGTGGGGCCGAAGGAAACAGGCTCGAGGTAATCCTCAACCAGACCGGCAACGGGGGCGTGTCCGCAAAGGACGCCGGGCAGGTCCTCGGCCTTCCCGTGACTCGTGAGATCAAAGCGGACATCAGCATCTACCAGTCGGCCAACCGAGGGAAGCTGTGCGACTCCGGAAGGCGGCCGCTGAACAAGCTTGCCAGGGCCATGGTCAAAGCGGCCGGGACGCAGAGTTCGCCGTGGCGCTGAACAACGGCCACCACGCCGCTCTAAAGCAGCGAATCCGCTCCAGGCTTCTCGACCAGCGCGACGCGGCCTTCTTCAGCGGGAGCCCCGAGGACAAGCGACTCCGGCTGAAGCAGGCGGTCACGTCGGCGCTGGAGGAGGACCGGGTGATGCTTCCCGGAGGCGAGTTGGCCGCCCTTGTCAGGGACATCTCCGACGAAGTCATCGGTCTGGGCCCCCTCGAAGCCCTTCTGCGAGACCCCCGGATCAGCGAGGTCATGATCAACGGCTGCAAGGACGTCTACGTCGAGCGGAGAGGCCGGCTGGAAAGGGCCGATCTGATCCTGGAGAGCGATGCGCAGGTCCTCCACCTGATCGAGCGGGTCATCGGTCCGCTCGGCCTGCGGGTGGACGAATCGCATCCATACGTCGAGGCCCGCCTCCCCGACGGCAGCCGCCTGCACGCCATCATTCCCCCTCTTTCGGTCGGGGGCCCGGCGGTCACCATCCGAAAGTTTGCCGTCATTCCTTTTACCTTCGACGACCTGGTGGAGTCGGGAACATTGACCGATGCGATGGCCGGCTTCCTCGACGCCGCCGTCAAGGCGAAGATCAACATGGTGGTATCGGGAGGAACCGGCAGCGGGAAGACTACCCTGCTGAACGTCCTCTCCGCCTCGATCCCGGGCGACGAGCGCCTCATCACGATCGAGGAGGCCGCCGAACTGCGGCTCAAGCACGACAACGTGGTCAGCCTGGAGGCCCGTCCCGCCAACATCGAGGGCAAGGGAGAGGTCACCGTCAGGGATCTGGTGCGAAATGCGCTTCGCATGCGTCCCGACCGCATCATCGTGGGCGAGGTCCGCGGCGGAGAGGCTCTGGACATGCTCCAGGCGATGAACACCGGCCATGAGGGCTCGCTTTCCACGGTGCATGCCAATTCCCCCGGCGACCTGTTGGTGCGCCTGGAGGCGATGGTGATGATGGCGGAGCTGGGTCTCTCATCCGCCCCCATCCGCCAGCAGATTGCAGCTGCTCTCGACCTGATCGTGCACACCGCCCGTTTTCCGGACGGCAGCCGAAAGGTCGTGAAGATCAGCGAAGTCCGCGGGCTCGACGACGGCGGGCTGGTGCTGGCCGACGTCTTCGCCTTCCGCCGAAGCGGGCCGGACGAGGCGGGCAGGATAACGGGGCAATTTCGCACCGGCGCCCGGCCCGAGTGCGCGGACGGCATAGAGAGGTCGTCGGCGCAGTGGCGATGGCCCCGGCAGCGTTCGGCAAGGGAGCCGCTGCAGTGATCGACTGGTTTTTCATCGCCCTGACCGCAGCAGCGGCCGCGGTGGTGGTTTTGCTCATGACCGGCGACGCACGGCCCCCGGTACTCGAACGACTCTTGCCCCAGGGCGCACAGAAGGCGGCGCGGCGGCCTCTTCTGCACGCTTTCTCCGAACGGGTCGCTTCGCTTCGCATAGGAGTACTGCTGAAGGAATACGCGGAAAAGACCCACCCGCAACTGATCTTCTCCGACGTGGTGGCTCTGTGCCTGCTGGGCCTTCTGGCAGGCGGGCTCGCCGGCGCCCTGTTCTTGCCGGCGGGGCCGATGACCCTGCTGGCGGCCGCCGCGGGGCCTCTGACCGTCGACCGAGTCTTGCTCAAGATGCACGGCCGCAGAAGCGCACGGATCTCCCAGCAGCTACCCGAAGCTCTTCAGATCCAGACATCTGCCTTGCGGGCCGGCAACTCTCTGGTCCAGTCGCTGCGCGGGGTGGCCCAGCGGGCACGACCCCCGCTGGCGGACGAGGTTTCAAAAACGGTGCGGGAGATCGATCTCGGGGTCCCGCAGGAAACGGCGTTGCAGCAGCTGGCCGCACGGATCGGGAG
>JBOGWH010000344.1:0-2074 GCA_050692975.1 Actinomycetota bacterium
CCGCTGAGGCCACCAGGCCCGGATAGTCCACCCGTGACTCGGAGACCAGAAACTCCAGATACTTGCGGTAAAAAGAAGGCAAGCGTGCCCACTGTGGCCGGCCGGCGACGAGCCCATCAATCTCACCGGGGCCGTCGGGATCTTGATGAACCCGCAAGCAGAAATCCGCCACTTCGTCAACGAAGCCCCGCTCTTCCAGCCGATTGCCCCAGGCGCCCCAGTCCGAAGGGTTCTCCTCACCGAGCAGCATCCTGACGACGCCCCATTGCTCGGGGCCGGTGAGCAGCACCGGAGGTTCCGAGAAGCCCAGGCGCGGGTAATAGCGGCTGACGAGGTGATACGCAAGCGAATGCCACGTGTGGACGGGTGCCTCGACCGTGGCCTCATGGGGCAGTTGCCAGATCAGCCGGTCCCGGGCCTCGGAAGCATACCGGCGCTGATTGCACAGGAAAAGCACCCGGTGGGGGCCCAGGCCCGGCGAACAGGCCAGCTTGAGATAGCGGTGTTCGAGAACGGTCGTCTTGCCGGTCCCGGGGGCGCCGAGAATCAGGAGGTGGCCGCCTTCGTGTCCCACCGCTGCGGCCGCCTCCCCCTCCAGAACCAGTTGTGAAGCCACCGTTTACGCCTCTGCACCCACGACTTCACCCACGACGAATCGGAGAAGAAGCTTCGAGCGATCGTTCGGGACCAGGTGTGAAACCATGGTTACGACTGTAGCCGCCGGGTACGACAGTCGAGGCCCCCATGCAGGTTGCCGGGGAAAATATTTCGGGGTTTCGCTAATGGGGGAGGCTGGTACTCTCTGGAGCAATGAAGCAAGCAAACCCGGCCGATATCGCGGCAAACAGCTCAAGAGGGGTCGACCGGATCCCCAGGCCGCCTGCTGCGGTCACCTTCGACTGCTGGTCCACCCTGGTTTCCGACATCGACTGGCAGGCCACCATGGTCCACAGGCAGAAAGCGCTGGTCGATATTGCCGCCCGGAAACAGGTGCGGCTGGATATGGAAAAGGCGGCCGAGCTCATCGAAAGTTCCTGGCAGGAGCACGTATCGGCCTGGCGCAAGGGCCATCCTTTCGGGGCTCCCGGCGCCGCCAGGTGGCTGCTGGGAAGGCTCGATCCCCGCGCCGACCCCGCCGAGCCGATCGACGACGAGTTGGCCGGCGACCTCGCCGAGGCTATTGAGGGCGCCACGAGCGAGGTCGGCACGCGGGTTGTCGAGGGCGCCGGCGAGGCCGTCGCCGCGGTGAGGGCTGCAGGCATTCCCACCGCCCTGGTGTGCGATACGGGTTTCACTCCCGGCCGCCACGTCCGTCAGTTCTTAGACGAGCACCACATCGAGCTGGACCACTACTTCTTCTCCGACGAGATCGGGATGCCCAAGCCGTTTCCCCCGATTTTTCGGGCGGCTCTGGAGGCCACGGAGGCTGCGCCCGGGCAAGCGGTCCACATCGGCGACCTGCGCAGAACGGACATCGCCGGAGCCCACCGGGCAGGGATGGCCGCCATCCGTTTTGCAGGCGTTCACGACGACTCGTGGTCGCCCGAAGATTCGTCTGGAGCGGAGGCCGATGCGGTCCTTCACAGGTGGGCAGATCTGGTTCCCCTGCTGGGAATTTAGGCCTCCGGGCTCATCCAAACCCTCGAATTCGCGCAATTTGAGCGACCGGGAACCCCCATCTCACCCGTGAGGTATACGTAATGCGGTATTTCCGCAATATTTTATTGCCGAAACGCTAAAGAATTCTGGAGAAATTTCGTTTAATGGGGTAGGAGAAAGCCGATTGATACGTTTAGGAAGACGTGGATAAGTTTGCATTGTGGACGACCCCTCACCCAGCCGGGCTCGACCTGCCCGTTATTGGACTCCGCCCCGCCTGCCCCGCTAGACTGCTTTTTGTTTTTCAGGCCGAAATTCGTCTAAGTCGTTGTCTCACAGCGCGAATCCGGCCAGAATGAAACTAGATACGTAATTGCCCGCAAGTCACCTCAAGGAACAGGAGACAAAAATGAAGAAAAATACCAGGGTAAGCAGGGGGAAAGTGCTGGCGCAGGCCTTTACGGCGACCGTCGCA
>JBOGWH010000345.1:0-4983 GCA_050692975.1 Actinomycetota bacterium
CAACAAGGCAAGCAAAAAAATTTCTCATATTGCTCACGCGAGGCCTCGCCGCATTCACGGCGGCTAAGATACGCCGCATGGATCTCGGCAAGATATTCAAGGCCTACGACGTCAGAGGGATCTACCCCGAGGAGATAGACGAAGAGGCCGTTCGGCGGATAGGCGGCGCATTCGCCGAATTCAACGGAAGCCGCAAGATACTGGTGGGAAGGGACATGCGGCTCTCCTCGCCGCAGCTGGCCGAAGCTTTTATCGAAGGGGCTACCGGCCGCGGCGTGGACGTGATCGATGTAGGACTGGTCTCGACCGACGCTCTGTATTTCGCGGCCGGAAGCTACCGGATGCCCGGCGCAATCTTTACGGCCTCTCACAATCCCGCCAAGTACAACGGAATAAAAATGTGCAAATCCGGTGCGGCCCCGATCGGACTCGAGACCGGCCTTGTCGAAATCCGTGCCATTGCGGAAAAGGACGGCCCCCACCCGGCCGGACCGCGAGGGGGCGTTGAGCACAGGGACATAACCGCTGAGTTCGTGGACCATCTGCTCGGATTCGTTGAGACGGACGAGCTAAAGCCCTTAAAGGTCGTCGTGGACGCGGCCAACGGGATGGGAGGAAAGATGGTTCCGGCTCTCTTCGAGCGCCTCCCCGTCGAGCTCATTTCTTTGTACTTCGAGCTGGACGGATCTTTTCCGAACCACCCCGCCGACCCGATCCAGATCGAAAACCTTCAGGAGCTGATCAAGACCCTGAGGGACAACCGGGCAGACGTCGGTATGGCCTTTGACGGCGACGCCGACCGGGTCTTTCTGGTCGATGAGAAAGGAGAGCCGGTGTCGGGCAGCCTCACTGCGGCGCTGGTAGCGTCCCGGATCCTTCGGAAGGAGCCCGGCGGGACGGTCGTGTACAGCGTCGTTTCTTCGAGGATCGTAAGAGAAACCATCGTTGAGTTCGGCGGCAACCCCGTTGCTTCGAGGGTGGGCCACTCATTCGTAAAGAAGGTTATGGCCGACGAAGGGGCGGTATTTGGCGGAGAGCATTCCGGTCACTACTACTTCAGGGACAACTACCGGGCCGACTCCGGCCTCATCTGCGCCCTGTTTGTCCTCGATGCTCTGTCAAAAGAGAACAAGCCGATGAGTGAGGTCCTGGCTCCGTTCCGCAGATACTGGAACTCGGGGGAGATAAACAGCGTCGTTCACGACCAGGCGGAGATGCTTAAGAAGGTTGCTTCGCTATACGACGATGGAGACATCGACTGGACCGACGGTCTAACCATCGACTACCCGCAGTGGTGGTTCAACCTGCGAGGATCCAATACCGAGCCGCTGCTCAGGCTTAATGTAGAGGCCGCCGACGAGTCGGTCGGCGACGCGAAGACCAAGGAAATCCTGGAAACTATCCGCGTCTGAGCTGATGGTCGGCTATTAGGAGGAAGGCAATGCCGGTGGACGAGAAGCTTCTGGAAATCATGATCTGCCCGAACTGTCATGGGGAAATCGAATACCGCCGGGACGAGGAGATCATCGCCTGCGTGGGGAAGTGCCGGTATGAATACCCGGTGGTGGACGGCATTCCGCACATGCTCATCGATGAGGCGCGCAAGCCCTGACGACAACTCAGAGGGGGGTGGATCTCGACCGGCCTGAGTCTTATCCGGACTTTGACCCGGGAGATTTCCTTTCTTCGGTCGAGGCCCTGCCCGATCAGATACCCGACGCAATCGCAATTTCCGCCGCCGTTGAAAGGCTTCCCGAAGCCGCCGACATTACCTCGGTTGCCGTCCTTGGGGTCGGGGGATCGGCGATCGCCGGAGACATTCTCAGCGCCGGCGCCTCAGACGGCAGCCGGGTGTTCATCCGGACTCTGCGAGGGTACGACCTGCCCGGCTGGGTGGGACCGGGCACCCTGGTATTCGGGCTCTCCTACTCGGGGGAGTCGGAGGAGACTCTTGGCGCCTTCCGGGCGGCCGCCGAGAGAGGCGCCCATCTCGTAGCGATCTCCAAAGGAGGCACCCTTGCCGCCGATGCCGGCAGGCTGGGTGCGGCTTTGGTTCTTCTGCCCGATAAAGGCCTTCAGCCCAGAGCGGCGCTGGGCTACCTGAGCGTGCCGATGCTGGAGATATGCCGGCGCATCGGAATATTTGACGGCAGCGATGCCCTCGCCGAGACGGCCAAGGTTCTGGAAATGCGTTGCAGCGAATACTCCCGGCGCTCGCCGACCGGGGCAAACCGTGCCAAACAGCTGGCCCTGCGGCTTTCGGGGTTAGTCCCAATTGTCTACGGGAGTCAGGGAATTTCGGAAGTGGCGGCCTACCGCTGGAAGTGCCAGTTCAATGAGTGCAGCAAGGTCCCTTCCTTTCACAATTCCTTTTCGGAACTGACTCATAACGAGATCGTAGGCTGGTCCGGCCCGGAACTGCCGCTGGCGCTGATCGTGCTGCGCGATCCCGGCGAGCACCCCCGAATCTCCCGGCGGATCGACCTGACGCTTGCCGCGATCGCCGGCCGCTTCGCCTGGGTGGAGGAGGTCCATGCTTCCGCCCGGTCGCCGCTAGCTCGGCTGTTCGACCTCATCAGTCTGGGGGATTTCACTTCCGTCTATCTCGGGATGCTACGCGGCGCCGATCCGTCGGCGATCGAGCCGATCTCCAATTTGAAAAGGCAGCTCGCCGGGGGCTGACCCGGCCACCCGGTCCAGGTTCCCGGCTTCGGGTGTCACCCCCCCGGTGTATTGTGCTCAGCAGACATCGACGGCAGCAATTCCCCAGAACAAAGGACGAAACATGACCGTAGAAATGAACCAGAATGCCTAGCTCCGACGTAGCCGATCGTTCACTGGCACCCGGTGGAAAGCGGAGAATCGAGTGGGCGGAAACACAGATGCCCGTACTGCGGCTGGTCCGGGAGCGTTTTGAAAAAGAGGAGCCCTTTAAGGGCATCCGGATCGCGGCCTGCCTTCACGTTACGACCGAAACCGCCAACCTCGTCCAGACGCTCGCGGCCGGGGGTGCGGAGGTGGCCCTTTGCGCGTCCAACCCCCTGTCGACCCAGGACGACACCGCCGCCAGTCTCGTCGAGGACTACGGCCAGAGCGTATTCGCGGTGCGCGGAATCGGCACCGAGGGCTATTACAAGCATATTGCCCAGGCGATCGAACGCGCGCCGCAGCTGACCGTGGACGACGGCGCAGATCTCGTATCAACTATCCACACCGAGCACACCGACCTGCTGGCGTCGGTCATCGGCGGCACGGAAGAAACCACCACCGGAGTCATCCGCCTGAGGGCCATGGCCGCCGCCGGAGCGCTGAAGTACCCCATCGTCAGCGTCAACGACGCCAAGACCAAGCACTTTTTCGACAATCGCTACGGGACCGGCCAGTCCTCGCTGGACGGGATCATCCGCGCCACCAACATCCTGATGGCCGGACGGACCGTGGTCGTCTCGGGCTACGGAAATTGCGGCCGGGGCGTGGCGACGCGGGCGGAAGGGATGGGCGCCAACGTGATCGTCACCGAGGTTGACCCGCTCGTAGCCCTGGAGGCTGTAATGGATGGATACCGGGTCATGCCGATGGATGAAGCGGCCCCTCTAGGCGACGTGTTCATCACCGTCACCGGCGACCGGGACGTTTTGATGGAGCGTCATTTTGAGAGGATGAAAGACGGGGCAATCCTTTCGAATTCCGGGCACTTCGACGTGGAGATCGACGTGAAAGGGCTGCACGGCCGTTCCACGTCGGTGCGAACCGTCCGGGACAACGTGGAAGAGTTCGTGCAGCCCGACGGCCGGCGGCTCTACCTGGTTGCCGAAGGGCGCCTGGTCAACCTGGGCGCCGCCGAGGGGCACCCGGCGGCGGTCATGGACATGTCGTTTGCGAACCAGGCCCTGTCTCTGGAGTGGCTTGTGAAAAACCGGGACCTGAAATCGGAGGTTTACCCGGTCCCAGAAGACATCGACAAAGAGGTCGCCCGCTTGAAGCTGGAATCCCTCGGGGTCGCGATAGACACCCTCACCGCCGAGCAGACCGCCTACCTGACCAGTTGGGAAACCGGCACCTAGGGATACTGAGATCGCTTGCCGATCTCCTTTACCCGGAAAATTGCGCGGGATGCGGTATCCCGGCCCGAGGTGGTCTGTGCCGGCCGTGCCTGGATGCCGTGGCCCGAATCGACGGCCCCGCGTGCGGCTTCTGCGGCTATCCGATTGCAGCGCCCGCCCGCACCTGCGGGCAGTGCCGGGGAAGGGGCTTTGCCTTCGACCGCTCCGTCCAGGCGGCCGATTTCACGGGGGCGCTTCGCAGGGCCGTCCACCGCTACAAGTACGAGGGCGTGACCGGTCTCGCCGGCAGCCTGGCGCTTCTTGCTCGTGAAGCCGCCCTGAGATTGGACGCGGGGGAGGCGGTGGTGACCTGGATCCCGGCCTCGGAGACCAGAGTTATCCGGCGGGGCGTCGACCACGGGGCCCTTCTGGCGCAGCGCCTGGGGACTCTGCTGGAAGCCGACGTCCGCGGGCTCATTCGGCGGGTCCGGGAAACGCCGCCCCAGATGGCCCTTGAGCCGGCCGAGAGGAGGACCAACCTCGCGGGGGCCTTCGAGGCTCTGCCGTCGCCGGAGGCGGTGATCGTCGTCGACGATGTGTTTACCACCGGGGCGACCGCGTCGGAGGCAGCCAGGGCCCTCAAGGCAAGCGGGGCGGCGCGGGTCGACGTCGTGTGCGTGGCCCGCACCCCGGCCTCAGCCAAAAAGGCCGCCTATAATGGGGACGGCTTTCCGTCCGGGTCCGTGGTTGCGGGTACCGGCCGGCACTCTTAGGAGCGTCGGATGGTGTCCAAGTCCATGCTAGTCGCAGGCAAAAGGACCCACGTAAGGCAGCCCTTTCGGGGGCTGCTGAGCATGGTGCGGTTTAGGAGTAAGTCCTGTCCGGGACGTTCGGAAACTCCGGCAGAACGGCAGGCGGGTGTGGGGGCAAAGACCAGGTC
>JBOGWH010000346.1:0-13767 GCA_050692975.1 Actinomycetota bacterium
GTTCCATGACGCTCGCGGAAGTAGAAGGAGTGGCCATCAACCGTGCCCTCCCATTGCTCGGGACAAGCGAAGGTGGTGCGTTCCGCCTCCAATCCGGGTTGGCCAGCGATCCATTCCTTAATGGCCCTTTCTTCGTTCTTGTTCGCCTCGCTTATGGCGCGCCCCTCCGCACTTTCCCAAAATGCCTGACGATCCGCCTGCCACTCAGCGTTCTTGTTTTTCCTTTTCTCTTCGTCCCAGGTGCAGGAGCAGTCAAAGCCGGAGTCATGCAGCTCACCATCATTTAGCCGCGGATGACACCCACAAGGGCAGCCACTTCCGTCGGTGCGGCTATGACGGAAAAGACAACCCATCACCGTAGTTGCCGTGGGCCGGTCGAGGCCCGCGGCGTTCATTAAATGCTCGAGGTAGCGCTGGAAGTTCCGCTCGCGCTTGTCTTCCAGCTCTTTGCGCCTCCGCTTGGCCTCGTCACCTCCACCGAAATCAATTAAGTACATATCACCCATAATTTTCTTGTGCTCCTGTGCAACAAAAAAAGCCGCTCAAGGGAGCGGCTCAAAACGTCAAAAAACGATGCCGCTACATCAAACCAACTCCATCAAACGACGGACAGATCAAATGCCCGCGCCAAGGGAACTGTCTCGGCGAATCTGTCGTTCGAAGACATGAACCGGCCCGCACCGACTCCTCAGCCCTAATACTCTTCATGCGACCATTTTGACGAAGCATCGGGGGACGGTCAACCGCCAAGGGATCCCCTCCCTTCGTTCAGAGCCTCAATTGCGAGTGCCCTAGGTACGCTGGGGAAGTCGTCCAAGAATTCATCAAGGCTGTGACCGGCTTCGAGATAATCAAAAAGGGCCTCTGGTGGTACCCGCGTCCCTATGAAGACCGGGGTTCCCCCAAGAATTTCTGGATCAACATGAATGACTTGGCGCTTGTTCATTTGCTTGTCTAATTCGCACACAAGCGGGCAGGAGTGGGTGGGCTGGCGGATTCTATCCTCATCCAAGCAGGCTTCTGATTGCATCCTGCAGAGCAGGGTCCCTGCTGGTTTGCTCCAGTCTTTTCAGGAGTTTGGCCCAAATGGGGCGCCAAGTGACCAGCGGAATTCGGGGAGGATAGTGGAACTTCAGATTCTCGGAAGCCAGGGCCGGGAAGCTTGAAAACGACTCGAGCTCCCCGGCAATGTGAAGGTTGACCATCGTCCTCAAGCATTTCTCGCAGCAACCGCAGTTGCCGCCGCCGGATGGGCTTTCAAGGCAGACCCTGAGATGGGCGCGTGCGGCGGGATTCCCGGCGATGAAGCGGAGCTTCTCGTACCTGTCGTTATCGTCCGCGTCGTAAACGATTTCGACGTCTTCCGTACTCCACAGGGGATCCAGGTGGGGATGCGAACCCCAGGGGGTGCCGGCATCTCCGATGGTCATCGACGAGGGCACATACATCCGGCCGTAGGTTCCGGCAAGCACTGATGCCACGCTGCCGAGAGCGGCGCCGTGCACCGGGCCCCAACTCACGAAGCCGGGGGTTACATCGTGCAGATTGGTCACAACCTTAACGAGGGGCTTGCCCAGGGCGCCCGCTGCGGACTCAACAAATTCGCTGGCCGCTTGCAACTCCTCAGCCTGCTCGCGCATGACGTCGAAGCCGTGAACGTAGACCAGTGCGTCGATCTCGTCGATGTGCCTGAGGGCCGTGTAAAAGGAATCGACTCCCGCGGTAAAGAACGCCGCCGTCGCGTCTGCCCGAGGTTCGAAAGCCGATCGAGGCTCGGCCTCAATTCTCACCGTCCGCAGCCGCTGCCTGTTAGTGACCCCAGGCCATCCGGATTCCGACCAACCGTGCAACATCTGCTGCGCCTGGTCCAGGTTGCTCAGCAGCTTGGGCGACACCGGCGCTTCGCTCCGAAGAAATTCCTCCTTCCTCATGGCCGGGACCAAAAATGCGATCAGAAAAGCATCTTCGGGCGTGGGACAGATCGGCGTAGTGGATCGGTACCAAACTTCAAGAGATCCTCTGGTCGATTCGACGACCGCGGTGACCTTGTTTCCGGACGATACCGGGGTTCGGATCAGCAAGTCCGCTCGGGCGATCCGCCGTGAGTTGTTCCGGTGCCTGTTTCGAGCATCCGCTTGATGCCGTCTTCTAGTTTGCGATCTCCGCCGCGCGATTGCAGTTCCCGCAAGAGCCCCTGCCACCCCCGGCGCCAGGCCGGAGCCCCATGAGGAGGAGAAAAGTCCATAGTCTCCGGATCCAGCGGGGAAAATGTTTTGAACCGGTCCAGGGTTCCCACCATCTCCAGAGAGATCATCGTCCGCAGGCACTTCTCGCATGAAGAACAATTGGGGCGGTCGATCGGCTGCTCGTGACAAACTCGAAGGAATGAGCGGACTGCGTCCGATCCGGAGATAGCCGTAAGCTTCTCGATTCTGTTGGCTTCGCAACCGTCGTGGACAATCTGGACGGAGTCTGTGCTCCATAGAGGATCGGTCATCGGATGCGAGCCCAGGGGCACCAGATTGTTGTAGGTGTTTGTTGCCGGAATCAAAACCCTCTGAAAATTTCCCGAAAGCAGTACCGCGGCGCTGGCCAGCGCGGCCCCATGGTAATGGCCCCAGGGCAGGAAATGTCCCGATATCGTCGGCAGATTGGTCGATAGCTCAATCAGGGGTTTGCCAAGGGCTTCCGCGGCGCCCCTTACGACCTGGATGGCGGAATCGAAAGCCCCGGGGCGATCAAAATACTCAAAACCCTCGACGTAGATGAGCGCCTTTATCTCGTCGCGGTGCTTTAGCGCGGTGTAAAAGGAATCCACTCCGGCAGTAAAAAACGAGGCCGCTCCGTCTCCGGACTTCGCTTCGCTTGGATGCGCGGCCGCCGCTTCTACACGCACCCGCCTCAGCCTCCTGCGCTCGGGGGATGTATGCCGCCAGTGGTGACGGTCCCAACTGAGGTAGATGTCCTGGATCGCCGGGACGGACTGGAGAAGCCTTGGAGAAACTGGGGTTTCGCTTACGAAGGTCTTCTCGGGGGCGGCGGTAAAGGGCTGCGGCGGGCTTCCTAGAGGGGATGCCATGCTCGGAAGGAGGCCCGCAACGAAGAAGGAATCGCCCGCCCGGGTAACGGATACATCGCCTGGGATCCGCCAGCGAATTGTGTAGCGCTTGCGGCCGGTGTCGAGAACTGCCGATGTTCCGTCGACTTCGGCCCTGGGAGCGTGGATGATCATGATGACCAAAGCCCCTATAGCAGGCTCTGGATCAACTTGACCGATCGGCTTATGCCGCCGAGGTCCACGGAGGATTCATTTTTCCGGGGGGCGTCGTCGGCCACCTCGTCGACGAGAGCGTCTATGGATGAAAGGGCCCCCGGGCCTGGTATGCACCAGCGGAGCCCTCCCGGCTCGGAGAGTCGTTGGGCCCGAATGACCTGTTCTTGCGACGGGCTTATCCGGGGGACCACCAGAGCGGGAACTTGCGCCGATATCACCTCGACCATGCTGTTATATCCGGCCATGCAAACCACCCCCGCAGCCTCGGACAACATTCGCTCCATGCGGCGAGTGTAAGCAGTCACTTCGACGGGTCCCAGCCCTGAGCACCGTTGCTTGAGGCTCCTCAGCTGCGATCGCGAAAGAAAGGGACCGGTCAAGATCCGGGCACGAAACCGCCTCTGTTTTCCCCGCCTTTCCAGGAACTCCACAAATTGCTCCAAGAACATCGCGCCGTCGTAGCCGCCTCCGGCAGTAACTAGGATGGGGGGCGGCTCCCCGCGGTCGTTCTTCCTGGAGCGAGCCAGGTGCTGTCCAAGGTAACCGGTGTGTTCCAGCTTTCCCCCAAGTTCTTCATGCAGACCGATTTCCTGGGCGGTCGTTGTGACCGCCGGGTCGCCGAACACCAAGACCAGGTCGTAGATCGGCAGCACCTCGTGGGCCCCCAAGCGTCTCCAATCCTGCATCGTCCAGCCGGCCTCACCGTAGATGTCACGCAGCCCGAGGACAAGTCTCGGGCGGCCGAACGCCGGCCCGGCATCGATCGCTTCGAGCAGCGGGATAAGCTCTCGTTCTGCGCCCGTCGGGCCGTGGTCGACGAAAACCAAATCCGGCCGGAAGCTTTCCAGCGCCCCGCGGAGGGCGTCTACCCTTAGGCGGAAGGCCTCGGGGACCGTTATGCCCCTTGCCAGCGAGCGGTACTGGTCGGGTCGGCTATCGAAAATATCTCTGACCAGCGGGGTCAACGGAAGGAACCGGCAGGAAGGGACGGCCCTGACGGTTTTTATATGGGATGAGTTGGCCGCTACAAGCACCGACACCCCTCCACTCTCGACCAGTCCGGAGGCGATCTTCAGGCAGCGGCGCAGGTGCCCGAGCCCAAAGGCGCCGTAGCTGTAGATGAGGAGGCGTTTATCTCTCAGCTGCTGATCCTAGCCGGAAGGTCCGGCCCCATTTGGCCCTGGTTCACGGTCGGGGCCGGCCGCTGTGGTGGGTTTCCCTTCTGTCCGTCCCGGGGCGGCGTTCGGGGGCTTCGTCGATTCCATCACGGCAGGATCGAGAGACCGGCCGGTTGGGATGCGACATCGCGCCCCCGGATGTTTAGATACAGGCCAATGGTCGTGATTTATAGCACCGGCAACTAACGTTCGTGAGAATGTATGAAGCATAACCGGGCCGGCGACGCTCTGAAACCGATGGCCGGCCGAGTCGAAAGCGAGCTGACCAAATCAGGGTGTCGGGCGTACGGGTGGGCTTTCGATGTGGAGGGCCTTGGTCTCCTCCATAACGAGTGCGTCGAAATGCAGCCCAACTCCACAATCAAGATCTATACGGCGGGGGCGGCCCTGCTCGCCCTCGACCCGCAAGCCAGGCTCCGGACCAAGCTGAGGATTACCCGGCCGCCGGATGTAAATGGCGCCTCAAATGGTGACCTGAATCTCATCGCCTCGGGCGATCCGCTCCTGGCGGGAGAAGATCTCGAAAACATGGCGGAGGCTGCGGCCGGATCCGGGCTCCTCCGGGTGAAGGGGGACCTGTTGATCGACATCTCACGCCACGACGGGCTGACCCGGGTGGAGGGGTGGGAGTCGTTTTTTGTCCCGCGTTTTCTCGGACCGCTGTCGGCCTTCGCGCTTGATCAAAATAGGTGGCGATCCGATAGGGCGTTCGTGAAATCTCCGGTCATCTTCAACGCTCAGCGTCTGCGAAACCTTCTCGAGGAAAAAGGAGTGCAGACCGAGGGGGGAATCAAGATCGCGAAGGCCAAGGCGAGCGGCACAAATATTGCAGGTGTCGCCTCTCCCACCGTCCTCGAAATGGTGAGAACAATTCTGAAGGGATCAAACAACTTCGTTTCCGAGCAAATTGTTAAAGAGATGGGCGCGGCGAAAGGCGGCTCGACAGTGGGGGGCCTAGCCGTTATGAGTGGGGTAGCCGCCGACCTGGGAGCTCAGGGGCCGCACCTGGCCGTTGACGGCTCCGGGCTGTCGAGGCGAAACCGCGATACACCGATGCGTCAAGTGACGTGGCTGCGTGCAATAGATGAATCGTGGGTGGGGCCAATGTTCGTGGAAAGCCTTTTGGTCGCCGGCAGTGAAGGCAACCTGAGCGGGCGGCTGAAAGACCCCCTCACTTGCGGCAAGGTCTTCGCCAAGACCGGGACAAGACCTTTCGGGGGTACCGTCAACCTGGCGGGCTTCGCCGAGACGCCCTCGGGTAGGAGAATGCGTTTCTCCTTCATGATTTCGGGTGCGAAGTCGGTCGCCGGCGGCCAGCGAGCGATCGATCAAGCTCTAATTGGCGCCCTCTCGGCATGTCCGTAGGCCCGGACCTGTACGATCGGTTGGTCGCCGAGGGTCTCAATGTTCGCGCGGTGGAGGGGTGGCGCTCCCGCCGGACGCGGGGTCCCTTTGAGCCGGCCGGGATCATGCTGCACGACACCGTGCGACCGGAGTGCAAAGAGCTGATAGTGAATGGGCGGCCGGGCATTTCCGGACCGCTGGCCAATCTGCTGATTGCCAAAGACGGCTCGGTCGACCTGGTCGCCGGGTCAAGATGCCACCATGCGGGAAACGGCGCGCAGGAGGTCCTGGAGGAGGTTACCCGAGGGCTAGAGCCCGGCGGCGATGCGTCGGCGCGCGGACTGCGAGATTGCGTCATGGGGAACTCCTACTTCTACGGCATCGAGGTCGATAATCGCAGCGACGGTGCCGACCCCTATCCCGAGGTCCAGATTGAAGCGCTTGTCTCATGCTGCGTTGCGTTCAGGAAGATGCATCCCGAATGGCAGGGGTTTCGCGAGATACACCACCGGCAGTGGACTGCACGAAAACAAGACATGAGTTGTCGAATCGACATTCCCGCACTGGTGGCCGCGCGGCTGAAGGCCTAACCGCTAGAGATACTTCTCTGCGTACCCCGCGAGCTTCTCCATGTCGGCAGTGCAGGGGTCGCCGATCATCATTCGGACCGTAAAGGAAGCGCTAGAGACCAGCCGCCTCAGCACGGCGGCCATTTCGGCGTCGGCACACAGTTCTCTTTGAACCTGGTCGAGGTCCCTCTTCATATCCTGCGCCTTCCTTCAGATAATCGGCATCCCCCAAAGGTCGTATCGGCCGGCGCCGACGCCGCCTTTAGTGCTGTGGGCTCGTCGAGTCGGAAAGGGCCCCAAAAGACGAAGGCAGTCCATCGGGCGCGGTTGGTGCGAATCTAGGGGGATGGCGAAGAAGGCAGTCAAAGTGGCAACAGCCGTAGTTGGGGCAGTGATCGCGCTACTGGTGGCGGAAGCGCTGGTCGTCCTGAGCCGCGACTACGTCAAGGACGGCGGGGGCCGGCGCACCAGCGGCCGGTTCGGCGACAGCGACCTGCCGCCACTGCACTTGGCCGTCCTCGGCGACTCCACCGCCGTCGGTCTGGGAGCGGATTTCGAGGATTCCTACCCGTGGAGGCTTTCGCAGCGCCTGGGGGAGTTCTTCAGTGTGAGGCTCGACGTCCTGGGCGCCTCGGGAGCAAAAACGTCCGACGTCGCAGAGTCTCAGCTTCGGCGGGCAATCGAGATGAAGCCCGACCTTGTGCTGGTCGCCATCGGGGCCAACGACGCCACTCACATGACGATGATCCGCAACGTGAGAAAGCATATGGGCACGGTTCTCGACCGTCTGGCCGAAGCCGGCATCGACACTGTTGTCGCCGGCCCTCCCCACATGGGAACCTCTCGAGCGTTTCCCCAGCCACTGCGGGCCCTGTCGGGCATCAACGGCAAGCGAGTGGGCGCCGCCATACGCAAGGAGACATTGCGCAGGGGACTCCCATTTATCGATCTATCGGTAACCGCGCCGGCTTTCAAGGACGAGCCTCAAAAACACTACAGTCCGGACATGTTCCACCCCGGCCCCCGAGGATACGAGGTATGGGCGGACGCCATGTTCCCGGCGGTCCGGGAAGCAGCCCTTAAAGCGGCCGAAAAAGCCAAGCAGCCCAGCCCCCAGCGGTAGATCCTGAAATGCCGGTCGCCGGCCGGCTCGAGTGGAATAATGGCCGCTATGAGCAACGTCTTTTTCTACCTTCATATCCTTGGCGCCGTAGCCGCGTTCGGACCGGGCTTTGCGTTCCCCTTCATCGGTATCATCGCCAAGAAGACCCCCGGCAGTTTTCCTTTGGTAGCGAAGCTGGGAGAGGCTCTCGGCAAGAAGCTCATCATCCCGATGGCGGTTCTGGTTCTCGTCAGCGGCCTCGGCATGGTGTACACGCGGGAAATCAACCTGATCAAGTCCCCATGGCTGCTCGCTGCGCTGCTGATCTTCCTCGGTGCCCTGGTCATCAGCATCGGCGTCCAGCTTCCGACCGGGATAAAACTCGCCCGCCTGGCCGAGCAGCAGACCCAGCCGGGGCCGCCTCCGCCTGAAGCCATGGCCCTCATCTCCAGGCAGCGGATGATGGGAATGATCCTGCTGTTCCTGTTCCTCGTGGTCCTGGCCTTGATGGTTTTCAAGCCCGGCGGTACGACCTTTATCTAGGCACGGACTTTCAACCCGGCCGTACCGGGCGGCGTTCACGTGAGCAGTCAAAAAGACGAACGGACCCGGATGGTGGCGAGGCTGGCCCTAGCGTCGGTGCTTCTTACCGTTGTCGCCGGCGCCTATATTGGGCTGCGGCCTTGCTTCTACCAGGGAGTTGAAAGCCGTGCCCGAACCTCACCGGGATCTGCAGAAACCGGACCCGTTCAGGAACGCAGGTTCTGCAAGTCGCTGGTCGAGGTGAACGGTGCCTCGGCGCTGTGGGTCCTTCTTTTCCCTCTGGCGGTTTCCGGCGGGGGAGCCTTCGCGGCCCGCTACCGGCTGCGGGCCATTGTCTGGCTATGCGCGTTCTTCCTGTTGTCGTTCACGCTGGCGGGGGCTTTGTCCATCGGTATCTTCTTCCTGCCCTCGGCCTTGCTGATGATCGGCGCAGCCGCGGTGCTGCGGCCCGCCTGATGGATCTCGGACTGAAAGGCGTTCCCGTCGCGGTCGCCGGCGCCAGCCGCGGGCTCGGGTACGCGGTCGCCCTGGAGCTGGCGAGGGAAGGGGCAAGGGTAGCCATCTGCTCGCGCGAGTGGGACGGGATTAGCGAGGCGGCCGAGTCCATAGCCAAAGAGACCGGGTCCGAGGTACACCCCCTGGTGGCAGATGTTTCCGATCAGGGACAGGCCCACCGTTTTATTGAAGAGGCCGTCTTGGCGCTGGGTGGTCTGCAGGTGCTGGTAACCAACTCCGGCGGGCCTGCGCCCGGGCCCCCGACGGACTTTGCGGCTCACGACTGGGAATCGGCGCTCAGGCTGAACTTTCTTTCGGCGGTCACGATGGTGGAGGCCGCCCTTCCTCACATCCAGCGGGCCGCCTGGGGCCGCATCCTTATGATGACCTCCTTTGTGGCCAAGGAGCCCTCCGTTAGCCTGTCGCTGTCGGGGGCGCCCCGGGCCGCGACTTCCGCCTTCGCGAAGGCGCTTTCGGTGGAACTGGCGCCCAAAGCCATCACGGTAAACACCATCATGCCGGGCACGATCCTCACCGACCGGATCCGGTTTCTGGCAAAGGCGCCCGCCGACGCCGGTCCGGACCATCCCGCCTTCTCCGCAACCCTTAGGTCGATTCCAGCGGGGCGGCTGGGAACGCCTTCCGAGTTTGCCGCCGCGGCCGCATTCCTGTGCTCGGAAAGGGCGTCTTACATAACCGGGGCAAGCCTCCAGGTCGACGGGGGCATGGTCCGAAGCCTCTTTTAGAGCCGAAGAAATCGGAGGCATCCCCGGCAGCCGTAGCAACGCCGCCGCAATCAGCAAGTCCAGGCGCTTAAGCCTCCTTTGATTCGCGCCTGCGAGGCGCAGCGCGCACCAGCGCGCCGACCAGCACGAACATGCCGGCGCCGATGAAACGGGAAGTCCCGGCGCTTAAGCCCCCTTTGATTCGCGCCTGCGAGGCGCGTAGCGCACCAGCGCATCGACCAGCACGAACATGCCGGCGCCGATGAGCACATCACCGGCACTGATCACCTTCTTCAAGACGGGGACCGGAATGACGTCGCCGAAGAACCCCGCCACCGTATCGGGACCCATCGCCCGGTGCTTCACCCCCAGCCGGAGGTATTTGTCCGCCCGCAGCCCGGCAATCTCGGCGGCCCGGCGCAGCACCGGCATGCCGTCGTTGAGCAGGATCACGGCCGCGTTCATCGCCAGCCCGGCGGCGATGATCACCATGCCGGATAGCCGGAGGTTGGTCAGCGCGAATGCGATCAGCAGCGCAAAAGAGGCCCCCAGAAACCAGATGTAAAGCCGCCTTCCGGTATCCGGGGCCGCTAAAGCCATGACCGTGCCGGTGGCCTGAATCAAAAGGCCGGAAAGCACCAGCCAGGGGGCCCGGAACCGTGACAGGGCGATGTTCGAAACGCGCCCTCCCCGAGCGAGGCCCGCCAGGAGGCCGAGCAGGACGACAAGCGGCGAAAGCCCTAGCAAACCCCGTAGGTCTGGCTAGAGGGGCTGCCGGCCGGCGAAGCCGGTCTCGAGGTCGTGCCAGAAATCGACCGAGTCCTCGCCGTCCATCCAGCAAAGGAGCACCTCCCGGCCTTCCCGGATCGAGGGGAAATCGATCAGCCCCCGGCCGATGTCCTTGACCAGGATGCCCTCCTGCTCGAACCAGCCGAGCTGCTCGGCCACCGCATCGGTGGCCGCCTTGTACTCTCCGGCCCTGGGGTTGCCGCCGTTGCCTGCAACTGCATCCGACATCAGCTGCCGGTGCTCCTGCAGGGTCTCGAAAGCCTCCCGGAGCACCGGGAGCCGGCGGCGAATCTCGGGCAGCATTGCGTTCGCGCTCTCTCTCGTGTAGTCCCGGGCGTCGGCCATTTAAGCTTCATACTAAGCCGATGGCTACTCTCACCGAGCTGGTTTCGGAGCGGGCCCATCTCAACCGCGACCAGCTTGACCATCTCCTCAGGCTGACCGGCTCGTGGCAGCTGATCGCCGACCTGTGCTTCGCAGACCTGCTGTTGTGGTGCAAATCGGAGAACGGCGGGCTCGTCTGTGTTTCCCAGATGCGCCCTTATACGGCCAAGACTCTCCACCCCGACGACGAGGTCGGCAGGCAGGCAGGCATGGGTCAGATGCAGTGGGTCGAAGCAGTTTTTTCCACCGGTCGCAGGACCCGGCAGGACCGCGCCGTTATCCTCGACGGCGCCTCGGTCAGCGTGGAGGCGGTCCCGGTGAAGTATCGCGGCCAGGTACCGGCCGTGATGACGCTGGAGTCGGCGCCGCTGACACGGCGCAGGCCGGGCCGCCTCGAGCAGAACTATCTGGAATGCGGCTCGGTGCTGGTGCAGATGGTGGCCGACGGCGCCTTCCCGTTCGCGGGGGAGGGAAGAGACCCCGAAAACACCCCCCGGGTCGGCGACGGCATGCTGCGCATCGACGCCGGGGGAAGGGTCGTTTATGCCAGCCCCAACGCCGTCTCGGCATTCAGGCGCCTGGGCTTTAACTCCAACGTCGAGGGAGAGCTTCTCTCCGAACTGGCCCTGGATACGAGCCCCGCGTCGCTGGCGCTTCGGCTGGGAACCCCTGCCGAAGGCGAGGCCGAGTCGGAAGGAACCGTCGTGCTCCAGCACGCCATCCCCCTCCTGCAGGGCCCGGCCCGGAAAGTGATCGGCGTCGTTCTGCTACTGAGAGACGTCACCGAGCTGCGGCTGCATCAACGCCAGCTGCAGCGCAAAGAGACCGTCATCAGCGAGGTTCACCACCGGGTAAAGAACAACCTGCAGACCATCGCCAGCCTGCTTCGCCTCCAGGCCAGGCGCCTGCCGAAGGAGGCCGCCGGGGAGTTGGACGAGGCCGTCCGCCGCATCGCCTCGATCGCGCTGGTTCACGAGACCCTGTCGATGCAGGCCGGTCAGTCGGTGGAGTTCGGCGAAGTGGCCCACCGCCTGGTCAACATGGTTTCAGAGGGGCTGATCCATCCAGAGCACAACATTCAGATCTACCTTGAGGGGGATCCGGGAAGGCTGGTCGCCGAGGACGCCACCGCCCTGGCCATCGCGATGGTGGAGCTCGTCCAAAACGCGGTCGAGCACGCGTTCGGGCCCGAGGGGGGCCGGGTCGAGATAACCATGAATCGCGAAGGCGACCATCTGCAGATGACCGTGGCAGACAACGGTAAGGGGCTGGCCGGTGGGGGAGCCGAAGGCCTGGGCCTTCAGATCGTCAGGACCTTGGCGGAAAGCGAGCTGCGCGGCTCGTTGAAGATGGAATCAAACGGGGGAACCAGGGTGTGCCTGGAAATGACGGCCCAGGCCCGGGGGCCCGGCCTTTGACTACGACTTTAAAAAATCGAGCTGCTTACCAGAGCTTCCTGACGGCGCCGCCGGGCCACGAGCTTTCTTTCCTCCTCGGAGAGCCCACCCCAGACTCCGGAGTCCTGATGGGTCTCCAGGGCCCATTCCAGGCAGGTCGCGCGCACCGGGCATCCTCGGCAAATCGCTTTAGCTCTTTCGATCTGGTCCAGGGCGGGTCCGGTGCTGCCGACGGGGAAGAAAATGTCTGGATCGACGATATCCTTGCAGGCAGCGCTCTGGCGCCAGTCCGTCTCCGAAGAGACGCACGGGTCCAGATAAAACGTAATCTCTTTCAAGGAACGATTCCCCAATTATTTAGCGACTGCTCCACGTCTAAAAGCAGCATAAGTCTTTGGATTCGCCTCATGTCAATACCTATTTTTTCTTTTTCTGCGCGGTTCACAAAATGTTGCTCGGGCCGTCGCTTGCACCGCTGAACTATATGTGCTTTGCATATACCGCAGAGTTTTCGCGCTTTTTCGGCCCGGCCTCCGGAATCTGAAGGCGCAGTGTCCGATCCGGCGTTGCCGCCTTTCTTCAAACCGATGCTGGCCACGCTGGTCACGGACCCCTTCGATTCCCCCGATCACCTCTTTGAGGTGAAATGGGACGGAGTCAGGGTGCTTGCGTTCTGCGATTCGGGCTCGACGCGTCTTTATTCCAGGACCGGGCGCGAGGTGGGCCACCAGTACCCAGAATTTCGGGACCTTCATGAGCGCATGCGGGTAGAAAACGGTGTCTTCGACGGCGAGATCGTGGCGATGGACCCGGTGGGCCGGCCGTCTTTCGAACGGTTGCAGGGCAGGATCAACCTGGCCCGGCAATCCGACATTTACCGCACCATGGAGAAGATCCCGCTCGATCTCATCGTGTTCGACGCGGTTTTTACCGACGGCTCTTGGCGCAAGGACCTTCCGCTGGAGGAAAGGATGGCTTTGGTCGATTCTTCCCTGTCTTTCGGCGAAAGGGTCCTGAAGTCGCAGGCGATCGAGACCCACGGCATCGCCCTTTTCGAAGCCGCCCGAAGCAAGGGCCTAGAGGGCGTTGTGGCCAAGCGAAAGGGCAGCAGCTACCTGCCCGGCAGGCGGTCGCGGGACTGGCTGAAGATAAAAGTGGTTCAGCAGGCCGACTGTGTCATCGGCGGGTGGACCCCCGGGCTCGGCTGGCGGCAGGAGTCGTTGGGGGCGCTGCTGCTGGGAATGTACGCCCCGGAGGGGCTGCGCTACATCGGCTCGGTGGGGACGGGATTTACCGACAAAACCGTCCGCGAGCTGCGGGCGATCCTCGGCGACATCGAGACACCGCAGTCGCCGTTTTGCGAGCCCGTGCCGGTCAAGGGGGCGCGCTGGGCCCTCCCGAAGCGTGTCTGCGAGGTGGACTACCGGGAGGTGACCAGGGCGCCCCGCCTGCGGGCCCCGTCGTTCAAGAGACTGCGCGAAGACAAACTGCCCGAGGAATGCCTGCTGTCGGACCTGCTGACTGAAGAAAAGGGCTGAAAGCCCTCAGGCGGTCTTTTTCTTTTTCTTCTCGGCAGGCTTGGCGGTGGCTTCCACGCTTGCCCGCAGGGCCTCCATCAGGTCGGCCACCGCGGTTGGCTCCTTCGTGGGCGGCACGGCGACCTCCTCGCCCTCCACCTTGGCCTTGACTGCGGCCTCCAACCGCTCGCGGTACTGGTCGACGAACTCCTTTGGGTTGAAGGTGTCGCTGAGGTTCTCGATCAAGCTGCGGGCCATGTCGACCTCCTGCTTGCGGATCTCCGGGCGCTTGTCGAGCTCTTCAAATGCAGGCTCGCGGATCTCATCGGGCCAATGCATGGTCTCAAGAACGAATACATTGCCGGAGACCCGCAGGGTGGCCAGGTGCTCTTTTTCCCGCAGGGTGATCTTTGCAACGCCAACCTTGCCCGAGTCTCCCAGGGCTTTCTC
>JBOGWH010000347.1:0-25963 GCA_050692975.1 Actinomycetota bacterium
GTTTAACGTCGTGACTGTCGAATATGCCGGATCCTTCGATCCGGCGCGACTCACGAGAAACTTCTATGCGACCAGCTCCTGCGGTGTTTGCGGTAAGGCCTCCCTTGAGGCGCTCGAGATGTGCGGCCATGAGGTTGGTCCCGGTCCCCGGCTTTCCGGCGGGACAATCATTGGCCTTCCGGACGTATTGCGGAAGGCCCAGAAGGTATTCGACTCCACCGGGGGGCTGCATGCAGCAGGTCTGTTCGGCGCCGGGGGCGAGCTGATCCTGGCCCGCGAGGACGTCGGCAGGCACAACGCTGTGGATAAGCTGGTCGGCCGCTCGTTTCTCGACCGGAAGATCCCGCTCGAAGAGTCCGTCTTGATGGTCAGCGGGCGGGTGAGTTTCGAGATCATGCAAAAGGCGGTTGCCTCCGGCATTCCGGTGGTGTGCGCGGTCTCGGCGCCGAGCAGTCTTGCCGTGGAAGTGGCCCGGCGGTACGGGGTGACCCTGATCGGCTTCCTCCGGGAGGATCGCTTCAACGTCTACGCCGGTGAGGAACGGATCCTCACCCCGTAGTCCGGGCGGCACCCTTAGAGAAAATCTTATCTCGCCGGATGAGAGAAAATAAATCACAGGCTTGAGGTTTTCCCGACCCTATTGTGGGGAGGATCGCGGTCGGGCAGTCTCGTAGGAGATCAATATCGATAGACCTTTCAAAGACCGCAGGGACGCGGGGGCGGTTCTCGCCGGTCGGATAACCGGATACCGGGGAGATTGCGTCGTGCTGGCTTTGCCGCGCGGTGGTGTTCCCGTGGGATATGAAGTCGCTCGCCGGATCGGGGCGCCGCTTGATGTTTTCATCGTCCGCAAGTTGGGAGTCCCCGGTCACCCCGAGCTGGCCATGGGCGCCATTGCTTCGGGAGGCACCAGGGTCCTAAACCAGGGAGTCATCGACAAGCTCGACGTTCCCCCGCCGGTGGTCGAGGCAATTACCGCGGATGAAATGCGGGAAGTCACCAGGCGGGAAGTTTCCTACAGGGGCGATCTGGCGCCGGTCGGGGTTGCCGGGCGGAGCGTGATCCTAGTCGACGACGGTTTGGCCACCGGCGCGTCGATGAGGGCGGCGATCCAGGCGCTGCGGGGCCAAAGACCGGCAAAGATCACCGTGGCGGTGCCCACCGGATCCCCCATAACCTGCCGCGAGCTCTCCCGATATGCCGATGAAGTGATCTGTGCAATCGAACCGGCCGACTTCTACGCGGTCGGCCAGTGGTACGAGGACTTCACCCAGACCGAGGACGCTGAGGTCCAGCGCCTGCTCCGCATGGCGCGGGAAGAATCGGCGACTCGGCTGGTTTCCTGAGACCCGCCGGCGGCTAAACCCGCAGCCGGCGGCCACTAAGCTCCACCAGGCCACATAATCGAATGATGAGCGTTGAACCGTGCGAACCGGCTCCGGCCGGAAGCAAGTCCCACAGAAAGCCCCCAACCGGTACGGGAGAAGACTTTCTCTCACCGGGCTTCACGTTCCTCAAGGTGAGGGGTATCTCGATCAAGGCGCACTGGACCTGGGTCTTCGTCTTCGCCCTCATTTCCTGGTCGCTGGCCGGCCAGATCTTCCCGCACTCTTACCCGGGCCTATCCCGGCCCCAGTACCTGGTAATGGGGATTACCGCCGCCGTCATTTTCTTCGCCTGCGTGGTTTTGCACGAACTCGGGCACGCCTTCCGGGCGCTGAAGGAAGGGATGAAGGTCGGGGACATAAGCCTCTGGCTGTTCGGAGGAGTAGCACGCTTCGAGGGCATGTTCCCCAGCGCGGGGGCGGAGTTTCGAATTGCCATCGCCGGGCCGATCGTTTCGGTGGTGCTGGCAGCGGCGTTCGGCGCGGTTGCGCTTGCCGGAAACGCTGCGGGCCTGCCGGAGACGGTGGTCGGCGTGGCCTCCTATCTGGGCCGGATCAACGCCATCCTGGTGCTGTTCAACATGGTGCCCGCCCTTCCGCTGGACGGGGGCCGGGTTCTTCGCAGCTGGCTATGGCATCGGCAGGGGAGCTTTACAGCAGCCACGCTGTCGGCGGCCAAAGGGGGGCGAGGCTTTGCCTACGCCCTGATCGGCCTCGGCCTTTTGGGGTTCTTCACGCAGGCGGCCGTCGGAGGGATCTGGTTCGTCTTTCTCGGGTGGTTCATCCTTCAGGCGGTTCAGGCAGAGGTGTCCTTTGCCCTGGTGCGCAGCGCATTCAGCGATGTCACCGCCGGCCAGCTGATGACCCCTCATCCGGTCACCGTGCCCCCGGAAATCACCATCGATGAGTTCTTCGAGCGAGCCCGTCTCAGGCCATACTCGGCCTACCCGGTTGTGGAGCAAGGATCGCTTATCGGCCTGATGATGGCCCGGGCTGCGGGGGAAGTCGATGCCTCCCGCCGGACCGCCGTCCGCATCTCAGAAGTGATGATCCCCGCCGCCCAGACCCCGGTGGTGACCGGCACAACCCCCATGATGGAGGCGCTTGCCGTCCTGAGAAGCGGTCCCGGCCGGGCTCTGGTGATGGACGACGGCCGGGTAAGCGGGATCATCTCGGTGTCGGACATCGCAAAGTCGCTGGAACTGCAGCAGGCGAGGGGTTTCGATGTGAAGCCCGAGGTCCGCAGGGCGGCGCGCCCGGTATGGCTGATCGTGGGCCTGGCCATGTTTATCGCCGTGGCCTCGATCTACCGGCCTCCGATTGCGGTGCTGGCTCCGACCAGGGCGATCGACATCTCCGGTGATGTGCAGATAGAGGGTATCGAGACTCAGAAACCCAACGGCAAGTACCTGATGGTGGCGGTCAACGTCCAGCAGCCAAGCGCACTGATGACGGCAGTAGCCTTTTTTCAGCCCGGCAAGGAGGTCGTCCCACTTTCATCGGTCGTTCCCAAAGGAGAGGAAAAGGACTTTGCCCGCCGGCAGAGGCAGATTTTCAGGGAGAGCCAGGAGCTGGCCGCCGCGGCCGCCGCCCAGGCAGGTGGACGCAAAGTCGAAATCAGCGGCAAGGGGGCCGAGGTGCTTTCGGTCCTGCGCGGGGGCCCGGCCGGCGACAAGCTGAAAGCCGGCGATGTCATAACCGCAGTCGACGGCACTCCGGTGGAGGTGTCCTCGGACCTGAGAGAGGTAACGACCCGGCGTCCTCCGGCCACCAGTTTCGATCTGGAGGTCCGCCGGGGGCAATCGACGCGAAGCGTCGAGGTGATCAGCAGGCGCCTTCGGTCCACCGAGGAAAGCTCGGTAGGCATCGGAGTTCTGGTGGAGACGGTCGACCTCGAAGTCGACCTGCCATTCGAAGTGAAGTTCCGCCGGCGGGACATCGGCGGCCCCTCGGCGGGGCTGGTCTACGCACTTGCCATCGCCGACATGATCGATTCGGGGGACTATGCCAGAGGCCGGTCGATAGCCGCTTCGGGAACGATTTCCCTCGACGGAGAGGTTGGAGACGTCGGCGGCCTTCAGCAAAAGGCGATCGGCGCTAAGAGTACGGGGGCAAGCATGCTACTGGTGCCGCGGGGGGAGCTCGAGGCGGCGGGCACTCCCGGCATAAAAGTGCAGGGCGTAGCAAGCCTTGACCAGGCGATAAAGGCGCTTGCCGCCTGACTATTTGACGCCCCGGCTATCCTGGATGTGAAGGGGGTTTTGTGATGGCAAGAGTGGAGAGCCGCAAGTCCCGCCAGGTAGACCTGGCGGTGGAGGGCATGACGTGCGGGTCGTGCGCCGCCCGGATCCAGAAAATCCTGTCCCGCCAACAAGGCGTCGTCGAGGCCAGTGTCAACCTGGCTACCAACCGGGCCCGGGTCGTCTATGAGCCCAAGGTCGTCGAACTGGAGCAGCTGGAGCAGGCCGTCGACAAGATCGGTTACCGCATTTCCCCCCTCGCCGAGGAACTCGAGGAGCAGGGAGGCGGCGAGCGTACCCGGGAGTCTGCGATGTGGCGGCGGCGCCTGTACATCGCGGTGCCCCTCGGGCTGGCCGTGATGGTCCTGGGGATCTTCGAAATGGACTCGGCCTGGGGCGGCTGGGCGTCGTTTGCCCTGACCGTGCCGGTCCAGTTCTACGCCGGATGGCCCTTTCTGGAGGCCGCCGCGCACCGGGCGAGGAGGTTGGCCGCCAACATGGACACGTTGATCTCCATCGGCACTCTGGCGGCTTTCGGTTACTCAACTTACGCATTGCTTGCCGGAGGCCATCACCTGTATTTCGACACCGCGGCGCTGATCATCGCCTTTCTTCTGCTGGGCAGGTACTTCGAAGCCGGAGCCAAAGGACGGGCCTCGAGGGCCATCAGCCGTCTGCTGGAACTGGGCGCCAAGCAGGCCCGGGTGGTTGAAGGCGATTCGGAAAGGATGGTCCCCGTCGAGCAGGTCCATCCCGGCGACCTGGTGCGGGTGCGCCCCGGCGAAAAGATTCCGGTCGACGGGGAGGTCACAGCCGGGTTCTCGGCGGTCGACGAGTCGATGCTGACAGGGGAGTCGGTCCCCGTCGAAAAGACGACCGGTTCGAAGGTCGCCGGGGCAACCCTCAACACCAACGGCGTGCTTACCGTACGGGCGACCGCGGTCGGCTCTGAGAGCGCGCTCGGGCAGATCGTAAGGCTGGTGGAGCAGGCTCAGGGTAGTCGCGCTCCGGTGCAGCGACTTGCCGACAGGATCTCGGCGATATTCGTGCCCGTCGTCATGGTCCTGGCGGCGGCCACCTTTGCCGGGTGGTGGCTGATGGGCGACGACTTCAGCCGCGGGCTCACCTCTGCCGTCGCGGTGCTGATAATCGCCTGCCCCTGTGCGCTGGGACTGGCGACCCCCACGGCCATCATGGTCGGCACCGGACGGGGAGCCGAACTGGGCATTCTAATCAAGGGTGGCGAGGTCCTCGAAGGGTCCAAAAAGGTGACGACCGTTGTTTTCGACAAAACCGGCACCCTGACCGAGGGCCGGATGTCCCTGACCGACGTGGTTGCCGAGGCCGAAGAGCGCGAGCTGGTCTCACTGGCGGCGGGCGCGGAAGCTTCTTCCGAACATCCCATCGCTCAGGCCATCGTTTACGGCGCCGAGGAGCGCGGCATCCCGGTTCCCGGGGCCGGGCAATTCCTGGCGTCGCCCGGCCTGGGAGTCGAGGCGCGTATCGGCGGCCGTGAGGTTGTGGTCGGGACGAGGGGATTCATGTCATCGAGGGGCCATCTCATCTCGCATTCCCTGGAGGAAGCCGCCTCCCGGCTCGAGGGCCGCGGCCGCACCGCGGTTTTCGCAGCGTGGGACGGCCGGGTCCGCGGGATTTTGGCCGTAGCCGACTCGATAAAAAGCGAATCGGCCGGGGCGGTCCGGCGATTGTCGGACATGGGTCTCAAGACCGCCATGATCACCGGCGACAATTCCAGCACTGCTGCGGCAATAGCCGCCCAGCTGGGAATCACCAGCGTCGCCGCCGAAGTCCTTCCCGAGCACAAGGTCGACGAAGTCCGGCGGCTGCAGAAAGCCGGAGAAATTGTTGCCATGGTCGGCGACGGAATAAACGATGCCCCGGCCCTGGCGCAGGCCGACCTCGGGATCGCGATGGGCACCGGCACGGACGTCGCAATTGAATCGGCCGACATAACGCTGGTTTCGGGAAGCATTGCAGCCGTACCGGCGGCGCTTGAGCTCTCCCGTCGCACTTTCAGGGTGATCCTGCAGAACCTGGGCTGGGCTTTCGGATACAACGTGGCCGCGATCCCCCTGGCCGCCGCCGGACTGCTGAACCCGATCATTGCCGGGGCGGCGATGGCCTTTTCCTCGGTGAGCGTGGTGAGCAACTCGCTGCGGCTCAAGCGATTCAAGGCCGGCAAGGTGGCGCCCCCGCCGGGATTTCCGGCGGACCTCACCGAGGAGGCGGCTGCCTAGGTGGGACTGCCCATCCTGGCATTCTTGGCGGGCGTGCTTTCGGTTACGTCACCATGCGTACTGCCCCTGATCCCGGGATTTCTGTCGTACATCAGCGGGATGACGGCCGAGGCCGGGCGGCCCCGCCGCACGGTTCGTCCGGCCGTGGCGGTGGCCGGTGCTTCCGCCGGCAGCGTGGCGGTGGCCGAAAGGCCGGTCCGGGGAAAGCCGGAAGGCCGCGTGATGATTGGAGCCGTCCTGTTCGTTGCCGGGTTTGCGGCGACGTTTACCGCTCTGGGCGCAACCGCATCGGTGGCCGGAGGCTTACTGGCCGAATACCGGACGGTGCTGCTGAGGGTAACCGGAGTGTTCGTCATTTTCATGGGGCTGTCGATGCTGGGGGTCCTGAGAATTCCCTGGCTGATGCAAGAGAAAAGACTCGATATGCGCAGGATAAGGCCGGGGCCCGCCGGCGCGTTTCCGCTGGGAATGGCATTCGGCCTCGGCTGGACGCCGTGCGTGGGGCCCATCCTGGCGGGGATCCTTTCGGCGGCCGCGGCCACCAACACCGCAGCGAAAGGGGCGGGTCTGCTGGCCCTTTACTCGCTCGGCATGGGACTTCCGTTTCTTGCCATGGCCGTTGCCTACACGCGGGCGGGAACGACTTTTCGGTTCCTGCGCCGGCATACCCTGATGATCGAGCGAGTTGGTGGTGTGATGCTGGTCGCCCTCGGGCTCCTGCTTCTTACCGGCTATCTGGAGCGTGCCTTCGCGCCGATCACCGGATTCTTCCAGCGCCTCGGCTGGCCGCCCATCTAAGTGCGCAGCCGGCGGAATCAGCGGATAAACCGGGCGCGCAAATGCCTGTCTCTGGTCGCCGTAGCGCTGCTCACGGCGGCCTGCGGCAACGGTAAGCAGAGCGCCGGCGGCGTCACGTTCGACGACTCCGGCAGCCGCACCAAACCCGCCGCTTCCGCATCACCCCCCGGGGCAACGCCGTCGCTTACTGCGGGCCCAGTCCCCGAGATACTGGGATTTACCGCTCCAAGGGTCGGCGGAGGCAGGGTGGTAGGGGCCGATTTTGCAGGCAAGGATGTGGCGGCCTGGTTCTGGGCCCCCTGGTGAGGGCCCTGCAAGGCGGAAGCGCCCCGGGTCGCGCAGTTGGCGCGCAAGTACGAAACTAAGGTCACCTTTCTGACTTCGGCCGGCCAGGACAGCATCGGCAACGCCGCCGAGGCCCTGGCCGACTTCGCCTGGCCGCAGAACATCGTCACGGCTTTTGATCCGAGAGGGGAGCTGTGGGCTCATTTCGGCGTGACGTTCCGGGGGACCTGGGTGCTGATCAATCAGGACGGCAAGGTACTTACCCGGACCAGCCCGCACCCCGAGTCCGGCCGCCTGGAGGCGGAGTTTCAGAAACTCATCGCGGCATGAGGGCGATTAGCGTTCGTGCTTGCTTTAAGCTAGAGCTACCGATCCAAGAGTGAAACGGGGATAAGCATTGGCGAAAGCAACTTTCGGCGCCGGTTGTTTCTGGTCGGTGGAGGCCGCCTACCGGATGGTTCCCGGCGTTCTGGCAACTGCGGTGGGGTATTCGGGCGGGTGGAAGGAAAACGCGACCTACCGGGAGGTTTGCTCCGGGAATACCGGGCACGCCGAGGTGGTCCAGGTGGAGTACGACCCCGAACGCGTCTCCTACGACAAGCTGCTGGAGGTTTTTTGGGAAAACCACGACCCGACCCAGAAGAACCGGCAGGGCCCCGACATCGGCGCCCAGTACCGGTCGGCAATCTTCTACCACGATGAGGAGCAGAAGGCGGCGGCGATTTCTTCTCGGGATGCTCTTGAAAAATCGGGCAAGTACCGCCAGCCTGTCGTTACGGAGATAACCCCGGCCTCGGAATTCTGGATGGCGGAGGACTATCACCAGCAGTATCTGGAAAAGCGCGGCCTGGCCACCTGCCGCATCTGAGCCTGCCGCTACCTGAAAAAGCTTGTATCCACCGATAGGCGACTATGCCCTGCTGAGCGACTGCCACTCTGCGGCGCTGGTATCGCGCGACGGGTCGGTCGACTGGGCATGCTTCCACCGTTTCGACGCCCGCCCTGTGCTCTCCCGCCTGCTCGACTGGGACAAGGGCGGTTACTTTCGCATCTACCCCTCCGGACCCTATGAGGTAATCCGCCGTTACCTGGACGGCACCAACGTCCTCGAGACGACCTTCTCGTGCGAGAAGGGAAAGCTGGTGGTCACCGACTGCGTCCCCATCCATGAGCACGAGGGCAAGCACGGGCCGGTCGCCCACCAGTACCACGAGCTGATCCGATACTTCCAGTGCGTCGGGGGGGAGGTCGAGGTGGTCATCGAATTCAAGCCCCGTTTCGACTACGGAATAACGATTCCGGCGATAGAGATGCTGGATGTCGGCCTTTTCTCGGCCTTCGGCGGGGCCGATGCCCTGATTCTCCAGACCGAGGTGCGCATGGCCCATTCGGGGCCCTCGGAGTTGTCCGGGCGTTTGAGGCTGCGCCGCGGCGAGGACAGCTACGCAGTGATCACTCACGTACTGCCTCACCTGCTCAGCCCCCACAGGATCAACCCCGGGGAGATCGCCAAGCGCATCGACGACACGCTCGATTACTGGCGGCAGTGGTCGGGGCGGCTTCGCTACGAGGGGCCCTATCGCGATCAGGTCGAGCGCAGCGCCCTCGTCCTGAAGGCCCTTACGAACGCGCCCACCGGTTCGATCCTCGCCGCCGCGACGACGTCCCTGCCCGAAGAGATCGGCGGGGTGCGCAACTGGGACTATCGCTATGCATGGCTCAGGGATGCCGCCCTCAATGTGTACGCGCTCTTCTCGCTGGGGTACAAAGATGAGGCTCATGCCTTCATGCAGTGGGTAAAGCGCACCACCGCGGGGCGGGCCCAGGATGTACAGATTATGTACGGGGCGGGGGGAGAGCGGTTCCTTCCGGAGGTCGAACTGTGGGACCTGGATGGATACCGGGGCTCAAGGCCGGTCCGCATCGGCAACGGCGCGGTCAATCAGTTTCAGCTCGACGTTTACGGGGAGCTTCTTGACACGGCATGGCTGTACCACCGTCACGACGGGGTTATCGACGAGTTCTACTGGGACTTCCTTCGACGGTCGGTTGATCTTGTTTCCAAGAGATGGGAGGAGCCCGACCACGGGATCTGGGAGGTGCGCGGAGGTCTCCGCGATTTTGTGTTTTCCAAGATCATGGCCTGGGTCGCCGTGGACCGCGGCATCCGGCTGGCAAGGGCCCTGGGCCTTCCCTGCGACCTGCCGGAGTGGAAGGCATTGCGGCGCAGGATCCGCAAGGCAATCGAAACGCGCGGGATCGACCCCGAAACCGGATCGTTCGTCCAGTCGTTCGGGTCGAAGATGCCCGACGCCGCCTGCCTCCTTGCGCCCCTGGTGAGGTTCTTGCCTGCCGACGATCCGAGAGTTATCGCCACGATCAAGCGGGTCGAAAAAGACCTAACCCGCAACGGCCTCGTTTACCGGTACCTCACCGAAGACGGCCTCCCCGGGGGCGAGGGGGCCTTCGTGATGTGCAGTTTCTGGCTGGTCGACAACCTTGCGCTGTGCGGGGAGAAGGAGCGGGCCACCGAGCTGTTCGAGCAGCTGCTCGGCTATGCCAACGACGTGGGCTTGCTGGCCGAGGAGATCAATCCCGAAAACGGCGAGTTGCTGGGTAACTTCCCGCAGGCATTCAGCCACGTGGGCCTGATCGGGGCCGCGAAGAACCTGCTGGGGGAGATGCACACGTGACCGGCGGCTGCATCTTCTGCGCGATCATCGCCGGCGAGATGCACACGTGATGGCAGACTGCTTGTTTTGCGAAATCGCGGCCGGGCGCACCGGCGCCTTCATTGTTCGGGAAGACGAGCACACCGTCGCGTTTCTCGACCGCCGGCCTCTGTTCCCCGGGCATTGCTTGGTCATCCCCAGGCAGCATCACGTCACCCTGCCCGAGCTTCCGGTCGAGCTGGCCGGGCCGCTGTTTGAGGCCGTCAGGGAATTATCGGCGGCGGTTCCCCGGGCGATGTCGGCCGACGGCAGCTTCGTGGCGGTTAACAACACGGTCAGTCAGAGCGTCGCCCATCTGCACGTACATGTGGTCCCCAGAAAATTCAAAGATGGGCTGAGGGGGTTCTTCTGGCCCCGCCAGACCTACCGGGACGACGCCGAGGCCCGGGAAATTCAGGATGCGATTTCCAAATCCTTGAGGGCGTCCGCGCATTGAATTCGTTCGTAAAAGGTCAGCCCAAGCCGCCGCCCCGCCCACGGCCGCTTGGATCAACCGGCCGCGAGAGGAGGTGGTTGCTCAGTAATTTCCCTACAGAAAGTGTCTCAAAATCATTGACAGGTTCGGCCGCCCCGATCGAGGCGCTCCGTCAATTTCTTAGGCCGCGCTTCTGAGACAACTCAAGGACTCCGGTGCTCAGCAACAAGATTTAGTTCCTAGTATCCTGTCCATCTGCCGAACTAAGCCTCGTTTTCCCTCATTTGCTCATGTTACTGAACGTGCCCCGGAAAAAATACCTACTGCTCTCTGCTCCCCAGGCCCGATACTGGGGGGGGTGACAAATTGACTATGGACGGGGCTTCAAGGCCCTGTTTCAGGCTGAAAATCCAAAGACCGGCCACGCTTACGCCGAAAAATGCGAACAGCAGGCTTTTAGTGGGACGGCGCACAACCTGCACCGGCGTTTGGCGCCACTTCACCCGCCCCAAAGCACCACCAACGTTATCCGCCGGCCCACTCGGTGTCGCGGGCTACTCCGCTTTCGGGTAGTCAGTTTACTCATCCCGGGGGGGTGCGGGCGGGCCCTCATCTAAAGTAAGTGGCCCACCTTGAATCAAGCCGTATTGCTGGGCGATTGCCACGGCTTCGATTTGCGAGCGAGCTCCCAGCTTGGAAAGTATCTTCTGGATGTGGTTGCGGGCGGTTCCCCGGCTGATTACAAGGCGTTCGCAAATGTTTTCCACGTTTAGGCCCAAGCTCAGCAAAATAAGGACTCTGATTTCCTGAGGCGTGAGAGATCCGAGGCGTTTGCTTACCTCGCGGGCCTCATCCTCTCTTTTTGATACTGCTTCAACAAGCCCCGCAAGCTCTTTGCCAAAGACCGGGGATTCTCCAGCGTGTGCTCTGCGGATTGCCTTTTCGAGTTGAGTCACCGTCAGGCTTTTGGGCACAAAGCCGACTGCGCCGGCGTCAAAAGCTGCTTGAACATGATCCGCCTTGTAGAACCACGACAGCAATATAATCTTGCAGTTGGGAGCCCTGTCCTGAATGGCCCTGCATACCGCGGGCCCATCCATGCCCGCCAGCCAATAATCCAAAACTGCCACGTCGGGGTGAAACAGCACAGCGGCGTCAATCGTTTCCGGTCCTCCCCCGGGAAATTCATCGATAACGTCGAAATCAGGCTGCAGGGCAAGCAACCTGCCAACCGCGTCGGCAAACATGCGCTGAGCATCCGCCAAAAGCACCCTGATAGTAGCCACAAGCCGATCTTAAGTGGCTCGGAGTGTGACGGATATATGCAAAATGCTTCATTTTTCAGCTAAGGATTGACCTCGGGCTGGTCGCCTTTGGAAACCTTGGCTACGACGTTGCGGGCTCGGTGCACCAGGCAGCGCTGCGTAACAGCGGTGCCGAATACCTGCTCGATCGAATCGGCCGCCCAGCGGAGCAGATCTTCGTCGGGGATACCCCGCCCAACCCGGCCCCCCGCCTATTTCTTGCAAAAGATAGGCAATATTGCATCTTGTCCTGCCCATGGAACCTACGAATACTTAAGTGAAGGCTAAAGGCGAAGGTCGCCGGGAAGGCCCGAAAAGATAGGCAATATTGCATCTTGTGCCCGTAGAAGACCCTCCGCATACTGGGAAGCAAGCTAAAAGGCGACGGTCGCCGGGAAAGCCGAAAGAAGGAGAAAATGGTGAAAACAGAACGTAGGATTGGTAAAGTAACCAGGGCTGCATCGCTTGCCGGACTCGGGCTGGTGCTGCTGGGAGCTTCCGTGGCCTGGGCGTGCACCGCGCAGTTCTACCTTAGCCAGGTGACCCCCAGCGCGGTTCCTTCACGCGCCTCAGTCAGCCTGGTGGGCGCCACCCCGGAGCAGACGCCAGTAGAGATTAGATGGAACACCGAAACTGGCCCGCGGGTGGATACCGCTGTCACAAGATCGGGCTCGAGCTTCTCAAGCCAAGTAACCGTTCCTGACTCGACTCCAGGCGTCTACTACCTGGTCGTGGTCTCCAATGGCCGAAAACTGGCTTCCGCCCCGATTCAGGTGACGGATTCTTTGGGCCAAGCAGGAAGTTCAGCCAGGGCAGCGGGCGATCTGTGGACAGGTTTTGACGCCGATCAGCCTTCGACCGACGGACTCGGCGGCGTTTCTAAGGCGCCCGGAGGTCCGAAGGCGGGTCTGCTTCTGGGCGCAGGGCTGCTGGCAGTCGGCGGGGCCGCAGTGTTCAGCGCCGTGGTTGTGGCCGGCCGAACCAGGCGTCGCTCCGCCAAAGCCGAAAGCTAGAGGACACACTCAAGGTCGATGCCGGTCGAAGCCGGGCCGGCATCGACGCACCACCCGGTCCAAATCAACAGTGAAGCTCAAGCTGACAGTTAAAGACAGGCAACCATCGAAATCTAACAGCGGGCAAAGGGAGTAATGGGCGAGAAAACCGTAAGAAGGAAACGCAACAAGTGTCGTTTGGTCGCATCATTTGGCCTTTGCCTAGCGATGCTCGCGGCGATGCTGGCGCCCGCCTTCGGCTTTGGGCTCCCTGTGCCTTTGCCGACCGACCAAAAACCGGCAGGGTCCCCTGAAAACGGCGATGCCCAACCAACTTCGGGTGAGGCGCCTCCGATTCCGGCCCCGAGCACTGGGGATTCGCCTTCGGCCCCGGCGGGCACTGCCCTTCCCGGGCCGGTCGCTCCCCTTCCCGTTCCCACGCCGGATCTGCCTGGCGGCGCAAAGGCAGCGCAAAGCAGCCAAGCGTCCGGCCCCCCGGAAGGGAAGAAGGCTAAGACCGGGCTTGCTTGGGGCCAAAACGGCGAAGGTCAGTTGGGGAATGGCGGCACCGACGACAGCTCCTTCGCCGTACCTACAGCCTTGCCGCCGGGGGTGACTTCCGTCGCAGCGGGCGGCCAACACGGGCTGGCCATAACGTCGGCCGGCAAAGTAGTTTCGTGGGGCTCGAATGACAGCGGGCAGTTGGGGGAAGGTAGCGTGACCGTGGGGGACGAGCGGGGGAAAGGCCGGACAACTCCCGTTGAGGTCGACTTTCCCCTGGAGGTCAAAGAGGTGACGGCCGTAGCCGCCGGGCATGCACACAGCCTGGCTCTCACCGGAGATGGAAAGGTTCTGGCGTGGGGCTCCAATGACAGGGGGCAGCTGGGGGACGGCACTGTGGCAAGGAGGACGGCGCCGGTCCTTGTAAAACTGCCGCCCGGTGTGGTTGCGAGATCGGTAAGCGCCGGCGCTGCACACAGTCTGATAACGGCTTCTGATGGGCGGGTGTTTGCCTGGGGAAGCAATACGTATGGTCAGTTAGGTGACGGCACGAACCCCACGGGCGGGCTCCCGGGAGATCTCACCGGTGACTCGATGGTTCCCGTGCAGGTTTTGCTTCCCCCCTCGCTCACCGTAACCGGCGTATCTGCGGGGGAGAAGCACAGTCTGGCGGTTACTTCGGCGGGCGAGGTTTTTGCGTGGGGCGATGACTATGAAGGGCAGCTAGGCAATCCCACGCTAACGCCGGGGCCAACTGGACCACCTGTGTTCGGCTCGGCTGTGCCGATTCCTGTTTGCTCTCCTCAGTCAATTGCGGGCGTTTGTTCTGGGCTGCTCGGCGGGATTAAGGCCGTATCGGCCGGGGCGTTTTTCAGTCTTGCCCTGGATTCGAGCGGCAAAATTCTGTCTTGGGGGGCAGGCGAAAAAATTCCGGTCTATGTGCCCCTTCCAGAAGGCGTTGAAAAGGTATCGAAGCTAGCCGCAGGGTCAGAGCATGCGGTTGCAATTGCCGAGGACGGAAGGTTGCTGTCCTGGGGCGGGGGCGACGAGCCAAATGATGGCCGGATGGGACGGGCAGGCAACCTCTCCATTCCCGGATTTGTATGCGCCGCCCAGGGGACCAACGGCTGTGACCGGGTCGTTTCTGGCGTGGTCTCGGCGGCTGCGAACAAAGACTCAGTCTACGCAGGCCTGGTCCAAGGGTTCGGCCTGGCCGCGGTTAGCGCTATCAGCCCCCCCGGCCCTCCCACGCAGATTGCCGCGAAGGTTAACAGAGCAACAGTTACCCTCTCGTGGGCCAAGCCGATCGTCGATGGTGGGGATCCGGTAGCCGGTTACAAGGTCTACAGAACCCAGGAAACCAGCCCACCCCAAACTCTAGCCACCCTGGGAGATTTGCTTACCTACGTGGATAATTCGGCGGAAGGCGGCGCCGTCTATAAGTATCAGGTCACCGCGATCAATTCGGTGGGCGAGAGCCGCATGCCGACGCCTTTAATCGTTGAGGTCAAGGCGTCGGCACCAAGCCGGCCGCTGAGCCTGACCGCCAGGGCGGGGACTGAGGGTAAGAGTCCTTTGGTGACCCTTGCCTGGAACCCACCGGAAGATGACGGAGGCGCCGACGTCACCGGCTACAAGGTTTATCGTGGGCCGACGTCAGATCGGGACGGCAAGGTGTTGCTGACAACGACGGAAGGGCCCCCCGGATATTCCGACAGGTCGGCGGCATTCGACACTGAATTCTATTACTGGGTCGCGGCTGTAAATTCAGCGGGTGAAGGACCGGTTTCCAATATGGCCTCGGTTACGGTCAAGCCGCTGTTTGCCCCAGGCCCCCCCCTGGATTTGACGGCCATCCCTCAGCCGGATTCGACCGTCAGCCTGGAGTGGAAAAAACCTCAAGACGATGGCGGCGTTGGACCCTTGCATTACGGGATCTACCGCGGCCGGGCCCCCGCAGGCCAGACTCTTAGCGTGTTCCACAATCGAACCGACGAGATCGGGTACAAGGACCTTTATGTTGCCGCAGGAGTGACGTTCTGCTACCGGGTCAGCGCGATTAACGCTGTGGGAGAAAGCTCGCAGTCGGATGAGCGATGTGCAGATGTGACGACGCCCAACCTGGTTGCCTGGGGCGCCAACGACCAGGGCCAACTGGGTAACGGCACGACGGAAGATACCGGCGGAGGGGGCAGGCCGACGGCCGTAAACCTGCCACCCGGCGTGAGCGCCGTCTCGGTCTCGGCCGGTAAGGACCATACGTTGGCAATCGGATCCGACAACGCAGTTTACGCTTGGGGCGGCAACTCCGATGGGGCCCTTGGGGACGGAACCACCGAAGACCGTTTGGAACCGGTTAAGGTTTGCGCCCCCGGACAGAGTGAGCCCTGCACGCAGTTCCTCTCGGGCATAAAGAAGGTCGAGGCGGGTAACGGGTTCAGCTTGGCTTTGAGCGTTGACGGAAATCTCTTTGCCTGGGGCCGAAACAACAAGGGCCAACTGGGCGACGGCTCCGACACCAGCAGGTCCGTTCCTGGGCAAGTGGGTTTTGGTCTTGCGCTGTCGGCCGGCCCGATGGTACCCATTAACACCTCGATATCGGACGCCTCGGCCGGCGGCGCCCATAGCCTTGCGGTCACAACGGGGGGTCAGGTTTACGCCTGGGGCGCTAACGACATGAACCAGCTTGGTCCTCTTGTGCCGACAGTCCCATCTGTAACCACCCAAGAGCTTGAGCCGGCTTTCGGGGCAGCCCTGCAACCCGTATCCGGGAGTGAAGTGTGCTCCATCGTGGCGCCTGCCGCAAGGGTCCGGTGTGACGCACCTCCACGCCTGACCACCAACGCTGAGGGGGCCGAGACAACCGGCCTGCGCCCCCCCGGGGCCGCTTGTGGGCTAACCGGGCCGAGAATGTGCGAGGGTGAATTCATGACGTCGTCTTTCGCGGCGTTGCCGCCCGCACGGGCGCTCCGCCCAACTCTGGTGCCGGTTCCGGCCATCCCCGGGCAGAAGGTCTCCTCGGTCGCCGCTGGGGGAAGGCACAGCCTAGCATTGACTTCGGACGGCAAGGTGTTTGCTTGGGGGGCCAACGATCACGGTCAGAACGGTTCTATCCTCAATCCAGTCTCACATGCACTGCTAGTAATCGACTCGTTTGCGTATGTGGACGGTGTTACCAATTTGGAGCCGGAGTCAAGCCTCCGCTCAAGCCCTATGCCAACACCGGTGTGGCTGCCTCAAGGCTACAGTTGGTTTGCAGCAGCAGAGGGGGCTGCGCTTAACCCGGTATTTAAATCTGTGGAGGGTGCTCGGGCCGCCGGCGGGGCGCTTGTGCGCCGTGACGTGCCCGTGGCCGTGGGGGTTGCCGCCGACCCCGTCTTGCAGGCGCCCAAGGATGTCCAAATGATCAAGCCACTGCCCGCTCAATCAATTGCGGCCGGAACGAATCACAGCCTGGCAATCTCCGCGGGAGACGTTTCCGCAGGGGCCCCTCCTAAAGAGCTGAGGCTTTGGGGCAAGTTCAGGTGGAGGGAGGAGGTTCGACCGGGCGGTTGGGGAGGCGATTTTCGCACGCCCGCTCGCGTCAGCGGGGACGCGGATGCAATATCGGCCGGAGGCCAGCATAGCCTTTTCATTTCGGCATTCGAAAAGGATGCCGGCCGTATCAGAGCGTTCGGAAGCCCTGACAGGGGAAGACTTGGAGATGCGGGAAGGATGCTCCATTGGTCCAAATGTTGCTTCTTGTGGGAAACCGTTCCTTTTCGGCTGACGTGGACCGACATCCCTTGCGGCACCGTGGCCACGCAATTGGATGCAGGACAAGATCATTCCGCCGCCGTTCTTAGGACGTCATCGCCGCAGCTCCTTGAGGCGCCGACCTTCAATGATGCGCTAATGAAAGGATTTGCGTACGGCAAGGTGACGCTCGCTTGGGCACCTGTTCAGGGCCACGGATGTCCGGCCAAAGGTTACAAGGTGTACCGCGCTCATTCCGAGGAGGGCGGCGATGCTGTCGGTGATGTAGAAATTGGGACCGTTGATTCCCCGCCTTACATCAGCAACGGTCATTGCACCGAGTTCAAGGCCGGCCCCAATGTTTGTAATTGGACGGACCCCAACCCCATGAATGAGGCTAAGCGATGCTACAAGGTGAGCGCCGTCAACGCGGCAGGTGAAGGCCCGAGGAGCCTGTATTGTCTCCGCAATCCAGGCCCTACGAAGGTTCGCGTTTCTGAGGGCAACGGTGGAGTCGGTCTGTACTGGACTCCCGCCCTGGGCGGCCCTCCGATCACTAACTACAAGATCTATCGCTCAACGGGCTTCGACCGCGACCCCGCGCTGGTCGCCACGGTCGGCAAGGTCCTCAAATACGCAGACAACGGGTTGACCAACGGGAGGACTTATTGGTATTCGGTGCATGCCGTGAACGCGGTTGGTGAGGGGCCTTCATTGAGCATTGAGCCGGCAAGGCCCCATGTGGTTTCGCCGATTGTGGGTTGGGGGAGCAACTATGACGGCCAGTTGGGTGGTGGGGAGCAGACCGGCTTTGCGTATCCCCCGGTTGAGGCCGCTTTACCCGACGGGGTGAAGCCTGTTTCATTGGCCTCGGGTCCATCTCACGGCCTTGCCGTTACATCTGCGGGAGGGGTTCTTTCCTGGGGCGCCAACAACAAGGGCCAGTTGGGCAACGGCTCCGCAGATGAAATCATCAAAGAAAGGGCCGGGGTTCAGTTGCCAGTCCAAAAGCCGTCCGGTCCCGCCCCAGCGCTTATTCCGCCGGGGATCAAAGTAGCCGCGGTCTCGGCGGGAGCGGATCACAGCCTGGCTTTGACAACCGAGGGCCGGCTTCTTGCCTGGGGAAGCAACGAATTCGGGCAGCTTGGTATTCCCTGCGGTCTGGAGGCGCCCGAAGGTCCGGTCTCCGCCCCCGCAAGGCACAGCCCGCTCGTGACCCGATTCTTCCAATCAGAACTGCCCCCAGCGTTGTGCCGGGGACCGGCGCCGGTTGTGTCTCCGGCGCCGGTCCCGGTGCTTCTTCCACTGGGTACCACGATTAAGGCCATCTCGGCCGGTGACCGCGTCAGCCTTGCGCTGACATCTGAGGGCCGTGTCCTGGCCTGGGGGTTGAACGACTCGGGCCAACTTGGCGATGGCGGCGGTGTTACCAGGTTCACGCCGGCCCCGGTCAAGCTGCCGGCTGACGCTAAGATCGAATCCGTGGACGCTGCCAACGATCCGGGAGCGCTGGAGATTAATTCAGCGCATGGCGTCGCGGTGGCCTCGGACGGCAGAGTTTTTTCCTGGGGAGCAAATGCCCACGGGGAGCTTGGAAATCGCGCACGAGACCTCCCCTGTGACGGCTGCCAGAGCTATTGGCCGGTTGAGGTCAAGGTCCCCCCAGGCATGCTGCCCGGCCGGGCAGCGGCGGGTGGTGCTCACACCCTGGTCGCCGCCTCGTCAAAGGTTGTGGCTGCCGGCGACAATCGTGACGGCCAGTTGGGTAACGACGGGGTTGAGGAATCGGGTTCCGGCGTGCCGGTTCCCGTTGCCATTTCCCCTGAGCAAGAGATTGCATCGGTGGCTGCAGGCCAAGAGCACAGTCTGGCCGTAACACACCGTGGAAAGGTTTTCGCCTGGGGAGCAAACGGACACGGCGAGTTAGGTGACGGACCCCAGAACAGGTACTTAGCTCTCGATGGGAGCTTTGTCGAAGGATATGGGCCACCCGAGGGGCACTCCAGCACCCCCTTGCTTGTCGATATTCCCCCGGGCACGGTGGCCAAGCAGGTGTCGGCAGGCGGGCGAAGTAACCTGGCGCTGACTGTTCCCGTCGCCAACCGTCCGGGTGAGCCGGTTGCGCTGAGCGCGCTTCAGGATGATCAAGGAATTGCGCTGTCGTGGGAACCTGGGCCGGACAACGGATCGGCAATCACGGGGTACCGAATTTACCGCACCAGCCTTTCGGGGACTAAGACCGCGCCCATCAATGCCACTCCCCCCGGAATTCTGATCGGAAAAACATCGGGGGACAGGGCTTTCACCGATGAAAGCGCTCCCTCGGGCAACTACTGGTACGAGGTCAGCGCGGTAAACGAACTTGGGGAGGGCTCTCGAAGCGACGGGGCGCATATCCGAGCTCTTGCTCCAATGGCTTCGCAAAGTCAGCCTCCCGCTTTCAGCAACGTGGGACTGCAGGCAGGCGGCTTTTCTGTTGTGAGACCCACTCAAGCCGGCGGACTCAGCACCCAGGCCCCCCCGCCTTTCCAGGTGGGCTCGCCGGCAGCCTCAACTGTGCAAGTGCCCCAAACCACTGAAGCATCTCCTTACCCGCCGGCGCTTTTGGCCCCCGGGGCTGAGTTCAACTTGGATGAGATTTCACGCCTGTTTCGCGAAAGAGGGCCGCGGATCTCCTTGCCCGCCTACTCTGCCGTAGCCCTGCTTTGGGTCGGGATCTTGCTGCTGGGCGGGGCTGCTTGGGCGATGGGGGCGAGTCGTCGGCGGCGGGGGCCGGCGGACTCCCCTCGACGCGCTCGCGCCGGCGGGCAACGTGGGCTTGGGAAGTGAACCGAGTTCTCAGGTCGTCGGTTCTACGCCTGCTCATGACTGCCGCTCTGGTGGGTTCCATAACTGGGCTTGCGCTGGTGGGCGCGCCAAGCAGCCAGGGGGCCACAGGCGAGGTTGATGTCTATGTTGCTTATGCCGACAGGGATGTCGCGCACCACGCGAATCCAAACGACCCCCTCCCAGATCCGTGGCGGGGCGATTCTGGAGTGGTGTACGTAGGTGAAGGCGGCTCTGCCTACGCCTACGACGGCTCGGCTGTGCGTGTGGACAATGGTCGCGGCGGAGCCATCAAAGTCAATCAGATATCGGCCGACATTGGGACAGCTCACTTTGATTGGGGGGTGAACGATATTACGGTTGGACGGGACCAGAAGCTCATCGCATTTGGGAACGACACCTCCGATTTTAATTATTCCGATCAGTCAAAACCGGCGCCCCAGGTTCACGTGACCATTGATGGTGTCACGAAGACCTGCTCTGACTCATCCCTAGTACTGATCAATTCTGGGAATTATTCCGATACGAGCAGCGAAGGTCACAACTGGGTGAAGCTATGTACGGTGCCGCCCACGCCTGCCCTGATTGTCGACAGCGTGAGCGTCGTAGAAGGCAATTCAGGACTCACCGATCTGAAGTTCACCGCGACGCTCGACCGCTTGCCGGACCGCCCCGTCGAGGTGAGTTATACAACTTCAAGCGGAACCGCGACGGGCCCCCCCGCCGGTCTGGCGGTGGCCTCTTCGCCGGACCAGGACTATCTTCCGGCTTCGGGCACTATCACGTTCGACCCGGATAACGGGTCCAACACCGTCTTGGTTTCGGTCATAGGGGACACAAGGGTTGAATCCAACGAAACCCTGTATCTCAATCTGAGCACCAATGACCCCGGCCTCACCGTGCGGACTCCCCAAGCGATCGGCTCCATCATCGACGATGACGGGATTGTGGCGACCGCGGCTGTTTCGGATGTTTCAGTCTTGGAAGGCGATTCCGGCACAACTGCGGCCAACTTCCTGGTCTCCCTCAGCGCGCCGGCAGCGGGCCAGGTCCGATTGCAGTTTGCTTCGGCCGACGCCGGCGCCAGTGCAGCCGACCGCGATTACCAACCAATTTCCGGCAACGCCATCGTGGCAAATGGTCAAAGCGTTGCTGAGATCGCGGTTCCGGTAATAGGGGATACAAAGGTTGAACAAGATGAGCGGTTTGAGATCAATGTGACTTCGCCCGATGTCAGGCTCGTCAAGTTTAAGGGTGTGGGGACCATCATCAACGATGACGGTCCCGGCGCTCTGGCGGGCGTGAATCCGGCAGGTGCACCTTTACTTGATGCCAACTCCTTCATTGGAAAGGGTGACCCGGTGACCGGTCCAGCCAAGGTCCCCGGCCTGGACGGCGTTCAGCAAACCAGCAGCCAGGCCCAGGCTCAGCAAGCCCAGGCTCAGCAATCCCAGGCGCAAGCCCAATCCCAGGCGCAAGCCCAATCTCAGGCCCAATCTCAGGCCCAGGCGAATGCTCAAAGCAACGCGGTCGCCCAGCAGCCCGGGATGTTGATGGAGCGAGAAAAAGAGGTCCAAACCCAAACCGAGCGGATCATTAGAGGCGGCCAAGGCGAGTCTGCGGGCCTGTTGGCGACTGACTTGTCTCAGGTCAGCAGCCCGGCGGCGTTAATGGTCCGTTGGGCGCCCGGATTGCTCTTGCTGGGGGCCTTTCTGTTCGCCGTCAGGGGAGCGGGCAAATCCGCCCTAGGGGTTCGGGCTGAGCGCTTGGTGGCTGGACCCCTGGGCGCAAGCGCCAAAGACCGGCGAAAGCGCATCGAACTCTTGCAGTATTTGAGGCGACACAAAGCAGTCCAATGAAAAAATCCAACCGGGCGCTTCGATTGTTGATTGTCACCTTAATCGGGTTGGGCGCGAGCTTTGTGTGGACCATCGGCTACGCCTACAGGGCGCCCGTCTATGGGCAAGAAGTCAGCTTGAACGCCATTTACAACTACGCCACCAAGTCTGAAATCACCTCGGCCAGGCTGCTCGACGAAGACGCCGTGGTGGTGGGCCTGCGCTGCCCCACAAAGCCCGGCGCCCCGGCCCCGGTCCCTATCGTGAACCCCTCCGACCCCAACGCCCCTCCAGAACTGCCCAAGTGCCCAGACAAGCAGACCAAGTTTCATGCCGCCTACCCACGCTCCGACGTAGCCACAGGCCAGCTGATCGACCGCATCGCGGCTTCATCCCCGCTTGTGGTGGACAAGCAAACCAACAAAGCAATAGCCAAGCTGGTGGTCGGCTTTGTCTTCCCGCTGCTCATGCTGGCCAATCTTTTCGGCATCATCTTTTTATCCAAGTCGGCTGCGTCCAGCATCGGCGACATTGTCGGCTTCGGCAAGATCGGCAAAAAGCAGGCCAAAAAACGCCATCCCGGAACCGGAGTCACCTTCGCCAATGTGGCTGGCGCGCAAGAGGCCATGGCCGAGCTTAAAGAGGTGACCGACTACCTCACCAACCCAGCCCAGTTCGAGGAGTATGGGGCCTCGCCCCCGAAGGGGGTTTTGCTGTTCGGCCCGCCCGGTTGCGGAAAGACCCTTCTGGCAAGAGCCGTTGCAGGCGAATCCGGAGTTCCGTTTTTCGCCATCTCAGGCGCAGAGTTCGTTGAATCACTGGTCGGCATCGGCGCCGCCAGGGTGAGGGATCTTTTCGCGCAAGTGAAACAAGCCGCTCCGGCGATCGTGTTTATCGATGAGATCGACGCGGTCGGTCGTAAACGAGAAGGCGAAGGCGCCACCGGGGGCGAGCGAGAGCAAACCGTGAACCAGTTGCTGGTTGAGATGGACGGGTTTGAGACAAGCGCAGGCATTGTGGTGGTAGGGGCAACCAACCGCCCCGACATTTTGGACCCGGCATTGCTAAGGCCGGGAAGGTTCGACCGCCACGTGACCCTCGAGGCGCCCGACCCCCACGGGCGCGCCGCCATCTTGAAGCTGCACGCCAAAGGCAAGCCTATGGCCGATGACGTTGACTTCGAGGCCCTGGCTCGCAAGACCCCCGGGTTTACCGGCGCCGACCTGGCCAACGTCATCAACGAAGCGGCCCTGCTGGCTTTAAGGGGCAAAGAGGGGGGCGCCAAGAAAGGCGGCCAAATCAACTCGACTCACGTGAACGAAGCGATCCTTAGGGTGCTGCACGGCCCCCAAAGAAGAGGCCGCCTGATGAGCCAAGAAGAAAGGCATCGGCTGGCCTTTCACGAAACCGGCCACACCCTCGTAGCCGCTTGCTTGGGGCAAAATATCGAGGACGGCCGGGTCTCCATCTTGCCCAGGGGCCGGGGGCTTGGCCAGTCCATACTTTCCGACGAGTCAGAGCGGGTCTTGTTGACTGTCAGTCAGATGCAAACTCAGCTGACCGTGGCCATGGCGGGCATTGCCGCCGAGGTGCTGTGGTTCGGTGAGTCTTCGACTACTTCCGAGCAAGATATCGATAAAGCCACCGAAACAGCCCGCCAGATGGTGGGGCGCTACGGCATGAGCGCTGAGTTGGGGCCGGTGCGGCTGCTAAGTAAGTTTGAAGGGTACTTGGGCGCCGAGGCCGCAGCGCTGGAGATGAGCTCCGGTGAAACCCTGCAACAGTTCGACCGGGAAGTGCGCTCGCTGATCGTGTCCGCACAAGAGAAAGCAAGCGCTGCCTTAGACAGGTTCCGTAAGCAAGCTGAAGCGCTTTCGGCCACCCTCGAAAAGGAAGAAACTCTTGAAGGCCCCGCCCTGGAGCGGTTGCTCGCCGAGGTTCGCTCTGAAGCAAATTCGCTCGTGGCACCCTCGGCTCTTAGGACAGGGTCGCGCCTGCAGGCCGGTTCAAACGGGGCCGGCCAATCGGGGGCGGAGCGCCGGCCTACCGGAGGATAGGCGGTTCTCCGGCAGCAAATTTCTTAAACGAGCGGACAAGGAGAAGGTCGGACATGAAGACCGCGTCGCGAAAAATTGAGTTTCAGTTGGGCCATCGAAGCCGGGGCGGCGTACGCGGGGCGGGACTTGCTTTGGCGACCGCCGCTCTGGCGGCGGTCGGCTTTGTTGTCCGAATCCCTGCTCTCGCCGAGAGCAAGGGATCCGGGGCGGGTGCATGGCTCCCGGCGGCGCCGATGTTGCAGGGGCGGGAATCTTTCACCGCCACAGCCTTGAAAAACGGCAAAGTCCTGGTGGCAGGAACCGCGTTTGGTACGCCTGAGGGCCCCGGCGACCCGACCAAGACTGCTCTGTTGTACGACCCGGTTAAAAACGCCTGGACTCAAACTGCACCGATGATCACGCCACGGACCATTCACTCAGCAGCGTTGCTGGCCGACGGCCGGGTACTGGTGGCCGGCGGCGGCGGTATCAGCGGCTTTTTGAACACCGCGGAAATCTATGACCCTTCCACGGAAAAGTGGAGCCAAGCCGGCACGATCGGCCAGGGGGGACGGCACTGGCACACGGCGACCTTGCTGAATAACGGCAAGGTGCTTGTGACGGGGGGCCGGGATCAGTCACACGCGACCAGTTACACCGACGCCTGGCTGTACGAACCCAAGAGCAATAACTGGACTGCAACCGGATCATTTGAGGTGGGCCGCCGGTCTCATACCGCCACCCTGCTTAGCGACGGCGCCGTCTTGATCACCGGCGGGCAGCTCAGCGGCCACGACCCAAGTCTTAAGGACGCCCTCATTTACGACCCGGGCGCCGGTGTTTTCAAACCGGTCCCCAGCCTAATGAACGAAGGACGGGCCACACACACTGCCACTATGCTTCCGGGCGGCAAGGTGCTATTGGCGGGGGGGAACAACCAACTGGTCGGCGGGGGTCCGGCCTCGTCGCTGGCTTCAATTGAGATCTATGATCCCAAGGCTCAAACCTTCACATTGGGCCAGGCGATGGCGACCCCTAGATACGCCCACGCTGCAACCGTGCTGTCCGGCGGCAAGGCGCTGGCCGTGGGGGGCAATGGAGGAGGAACCGTGGGCAACGCCAAAAACGTTCCTCTGTTCACCGCCGAATCCTACGACCCTGTGACCGAAAAATGGCGCCCCGCGGGAACCCTAAAACCGGTCGCAACGAAAGAGGGCGATCCCCTCGCCTATGAGGCGGCGGTGGTCCTCAGTCAAAAACCCTGCGGCCAAAACTGCGGCAAGGTTCTTGCGCTGGGTTCGGACTCGGCCCAGTTGTTCACGCCGACCGCCGCTACCGCCCCCGCTTCAAAGCAATCTTCCCTTCCGCTGGCGCCTCTCGCCGGCGGCGTGGTGGTGGTGCTTTTGGGGGCGCTGGTTTTGATCTGGAGATCGCGTAGAAATTGAAACCTCCGCGCATGGTTCGGGTCTAGGTGGCTCCGGTGTCTCGGCAGCAGGTGCCGACGATGGCCTAAGATCGAATTCCAAGTCGGCCGCCCCAAGTCCCCTGATTGCCAAGAAGAATTTGGTTAGCTGCGACACCGTAAGTATTCTCACCTCGCTGCGACGAACCGGCCTCGGGGGGCGAGCTTTATTCATCCGAAAGGGGAGGGGGCAGTCCGCTGCCGCGCAGGATGTCCTCGAGTTTCTCTTCAAGCGCCGCCGACTTCTTGTCAACATCTTGAAGGAACGGCTTGCCGAGGGTGAAGTTGCGGTACTCCTCCCAGACCTCCACTCCCGGAAGAGCGGCGTAAAAGGCCTTGATGATGTCCCTGGTCTTGTCAAAGGTGGGTTCGCCGGTGCCCTGAAGCCACTCGGTGGCCTGCTCCAGCGTGCAGTGGCAGTTGTTTGCAAGAAGAAGGTGCTGCAACTCGGCAGGGCTGGATGCGTTTGCGACGTCGGCCATTGCCCTCAGCCATTCGACGAATTTCGGTTTGGGTTTTCCGCCGTCGGTCATCAGGACAACGCGGCTTCCCTGTCTTTGCTCCGGGCCCTTACGGCACGCTTCATCGAGTCTTGCGCTTCCAGAAGTATCCGGCGAAGCGGGTAAGGAGGGTCCTGGGTGGCGAGGTACTCCTGCGCGGTGGCCACCACGTCGTCGCCGATGACCATCTTCGGGAACATTCCCGTCGCGAACACGCGCGCCACCTCGTGTTCGCGGGTGTCCCAGATATTGCGGACGGCCTCGAAGTACCTGCCCGCGTACGGCCGCAGGAGTTCGTGCTGGTCGATGCGGTGGAAGCCGCCCACGGCCGATCGGAGGGTGGCGACCGGGACGTCGGGCCGGACCGTGAACATGTCCCAGATTTCCTCTTTCGCCGCCGGTGAGGGGCGGGCGCCCCGGCACGTTACCGCGTAGCGTTCTCCGGCGTCGGTGGGGTCGCGCCGAACCTCTTCATCGATCAATTGGTCGCCGGCTCGCCCGGCAGAAGCCAAGGTTTCCACAATGCGCCACCGCAGGTCGATGTCTACCGATAGCCCTTCGTAGGTCCGGGTGCCCGAGAGGATTTCCTCACAGGCCTTGAGCTGATCTTCCCCCTCGGCCGCGGAGATGAAGCTCTCGGCCAGAGCACGCTGTAG